>QMZD01000199.1 GCA_003662985.1 Archaeoglobales archaeon
TCCGCCTCCTTTAACTCGTTTATCAATGCTTCAAGCGATCCAAGGGTGTCGGTTTTAAGGACAACCCCCTCTTCATCCGTTTTTATCTCTATCTCCTCGTATTCCCTGCTTAATCTTTTCTTGAATTCTTCTATGTCCTTCTCACTTTCAACGACCTCGAACTCACTGCCAGCGAGCACACCTTCTAGATTCGCTGCGGTTATTTTGATTCCAGCCGCGGCCGTAACGTTCTTCACACTTTTGAACTTACTTTCAAGTCTTATCTCTTGAGAAGGCCTTGGCTTCAAAATCCCCTTTATGTGGGTAACGATCACATCGTCTTTTCCCGAGATTACGATTCTGTCTCCGACATGCAGTGTACCATCATAAAGGATAACATCACATGTGATACCGATTCCCTTTTCCTCTTTTACCTCAAGAATTGTACCCTTCGCCTTTCCGCTTACGTGGAGTCTGAGGTTATCTTCCAAGTACTTCTGAGCCAAGCCAACAAGGACTAAAAGTAGCTCTGGCACACCTTCACCTGTCAGAGCTGAGACAGGAATTATGGCGATATTTCTTGTGAAGTCCCTAATTCTGTCGAATCTCTCAGCTGAGAATCCGTGTTTGTAGAGGTCGGCTACCAGCTCATAAAGCTTGTTGTCGAACCTTCTCTTCACTATATCCTCCTGCTGGTTGTAGCTGAAGAGAAACGGTACGAAGCCCTGGCTCTGCCACCCTGGGATCCTGTCTATCTTGTTTGCAGCCACAACAAAGGGAGTTTTGAACGTCTTTAGAATTGAAATTGCCTCTTCCGTCTGCGGTTTGAACCCCTCATTAATGTCGATTATCAGAATCGCCAAATCAGCTAGAGCTCCTCCTCTTTTTCTCAGATTCGTGAAGGCTCTGTGGCCAGGAGTATCGATAAAAAGCAGGCCGGGGATCTCAACCTCTTTCTGCCATATTCCCTTGCATATGTCCCTTATAACGTCTATCGGGATCTCTGTTGCCCCTATATGCTGGGTTATTCCTCCCGCCTCTTTTGCAACCACTCTGCCCTTTCTGATCTTATCGAGTAGGGTTGTCTTGCCATGATCGACATGGCCTAAAACCGATACAATAGGTGTTCTGAGTGCTTTTTTGGCCTTTTTATTAGTTCTCATAAATTAATATAAAGGAATAATTTACCTGTATTTACCCATTACTCGTAAATCCACCTGTCGATTGCCCTCTCATAGCTCAGGATCTCATCCGGGTTGAAGAAAAGGGAAATCTCCCTCTTCGCAGATTCTTCCGAGTCGGAGGCGTGGATTATGTTTCTTCCGAGATCCATTCCGAAGTCTCCTCGTATCGTCCCTGGATCCGCCTCAATTGGATTTGTAGCACCAACAAGAGTTCTCACAACCTTTATCGCATTTTTCCCTTCAACAACCATCGCAACCACGGGGCCACTTGTGATGTAGGCTAAGAGTGCATTGAAAAACGGTTTTTCCCTATGCTCTGCATAATGCTCTTTTGCCAGAGAATCCTTGATCTTCAGCATTTTCATCGCGACTATCTTAAGACCCTTTCTTTCGAGCCTCGAAATGACCTCTCCGATCACTCCCCTCTCTACACCGTCGGGTTTGACCATCACGAATGTCCTCTCGAAATCCATTGTCTCACCTTTTCTTGTTTTATTCAACCAGCTATCTTCTCGCGTATCTCCTCGTCCACTTCAGCTTTCTTGGATTTCTCTTCAGCTTTAGCATGTTCTTCTCGCACTTTCCTGAGCAGAAGTAGAAGACCTTCCCATCTCTCCGGACATACATCTTTCCCGTGCCTACCTCAATCTCTTCACCACAAAAGCTGCAGACATGAGCTTCCATAAATCTTCACCTCTGAAATTTGAAAATTAGTGATTGAAAATTATTTGAGGGCGAGTTTTCTTGCTTCTCTGGCAGTTTCTTTAATCATCAGAACATCTCCCACTCTCACAGGTCCAATGACGTTTCTGGTTATTATCCTCCCCTTGTTTTCTCCTCCGAGGACTCTCACCTTTACTTGGGTGGCCTCTCCATGCATTCCTGTCCTTCCTATGAGTTCAATAACCTCTGCGGGCTGAATGTCCTCCTCATCTGCCATGTTTTCACCTCTTGTTTTCACCTCTTAATCTTGACCTCTTAATCTTACTCTTAATCTTACTATCTTTCCTACTATTTTTTTGTTATCCTGATCCTTTCACGTTCTCTTTTTCTGTATTTATTATTTTTCCACTTTTTTCTTATTTCTTCAAACCATTGATTTTTGAAACAAGATCTTTTAGCTCTTTTTTAGCTTCTCCCTCGTCGATCACAGCTACAGCAGCGCAATCAACCCGTAAACCAGCAGCCTCACCTAAACGGCTCTTTGCGTTTACATAGAGATACGGAACGTTCTTCTCCTCACAGAGCAGTGGGAGATGAGCAACGATCTCAGGTGGATCAACGTCTTTGGCTATATACACGAGTTTAGCTACACCTCTCTCCACCACTTTTGTCGTTTCATTTGTTCCCTTCTTGATTTTCCCCATCTCCCTGAACTTCTCGAGCAATGCGAGAGCATCATTTTGCAATTCTTCAGGAACATCAAACCTCACGTACACCATTCAAACACCTCCTTCCTTTAAGTCATCATTCATCGGCTCATGAATGAGAATTTCAATGATGTTTTAAACTTTTTGGTCTTTCGCTTTCCCTTCCCCCTTCACATTCTTTGTTTTCGTGGCGATTTCGCTTTATAACCCTTCGTCTTGGGATAAGTCCACGGAATATCAAATCGTAGTGGGCATCGAATAATCAAATACTTGAATACCGGATACAATTCAACTCGCCCTGCCAAAGGTCTTTCTCTTCCTTATTTCGAGGATTTTGTTGTAGATTTTCTCAGCTTCTCGTTTGTACCTTAAAGCCTCCTTTTCTCTTCCCATTTCCCTGTAGAAGTCTGAAAGATTGTCCAAACTCTGGGCATAGTCTTTTAGATACGCTGGATTCTTTGACAGAAGCTCCCTTTTCAGTTCGACATCCTTTAAAAAAGCTCTCTCGGCCTCATCAAATCTTCCCGTTTTCTTGTATATCACCGCAAGATTGCATAGCGTATCTCCAAGAAATCCCTTGTAGAATTCATTTGTGTCTGCAAGCTTACTGAAAATCCCCTTTGCTTCGTTGAACTTCTTTTCCGCCCCTTCAAACCTCTTAACCTCCCTTAGAAAGGCACCGAAGTTACTGAGAACGGTTGCAAGATCGATAGAGAATCTCTCGTCCTCCCCTACGAGCTTCCTGAAAATTTCCTCCGCCTCCTTGTAATATTCCTCCGCCAGATCAAACTTCTTGGTCTCCGTTTTTAATGAGCCGAGATTGCTTAGAATCTCGGCAAGAACGTTTGGGCTGAAGGTATCCGGGTTCTTTTTAACAAGCTCGAAAGCTTCGGTTAGGTATTTTTCCGCCTCTCCAAACCTCTCCTGTTCTATACAGAAGGAACCAAAGTCGTTGAGGTTGGAAACCAAACCCCTGAGGTTGTCTGCAGTTCTCTCTAAACTCCTGTATACCTTGTCAGCCTCGAGATACGCCCTATTCGCCCTTTCGGGCATGTTCATGAGTGAGAGGGCTTTGGCAGCATTGGAGATGGTCCTTGCCTCCAATTCGGGAATTCCAAGCTTTCTGGCAAGTTTCGCAGCATTTAGAGAGGCAACGGACCAAGATGCTAACCCCTCTAAACTCATCATCTCTGAAGTAATAAGCGAGAAGTGGGAGAAATAGATGAGAGAGAGCAAGTCCTTCCACTCATCATCGATCTCCTAAATCCCTTGGATCTCCTGGATTACAGTCGGATTTTTCAGGAGCTTCTCGGCAGCCATCTTAAGATCGTCTCTGGCAGCACTTCTTATCCTGTCAAGAGCCATAAGCGGAAGGCCTTTTCTGAGGTATTCGTAGACTTCTTTTTTCAGCTCATCCTTTGAGTTTTTTGCCATAAACTCTTACAACCTAGCAACGAATATTTAAAGTTAATCGGAAAAGGGAAGACATCTTGCAGTGAAAAAATTAACATGTGGAGTAAACTTTTCTGATTCTCAACATCATAAGTTTTATAACCGTGTAAAATTGGATTATTTTTATGAACAAAACCAGGATTTTTAGTGTAATTTTGCTTGTCGTACTCGTAGCTCTCGTATTGGCAATACACGGATACCTCAACCTCTTCGCCCCTTTCAGCGGAGACGTATGGAAACTCAACTTTAAAACTCAAAAAATTGAGAATCCATACGGAAAGGCTACTGTATATCTGGATAAGTATGGGGTCCCACATATAAAGGCGGGTAA
>QMZD01000200.1 GCA_003662985.1 Archaeoglobales archaeon
TAAAAAAAGTTATAAAATTCAGATTTTTGGAAGTAATGATGAGAAAAACGATAAAATTCCCCACAAGAATTGAATTCCTCGACAAACAAATAGGTGGAGTTTATCCTGGTATAACCGTACTATACGAAATGGCTGGAGCTGGAGGGAGAGAATTTGCTGTAACTTTTCTATTAAACAATTGTAAGGAATTGCTTAATGAATTAAACTACGTAGCAATAACAAAGACAAACGAAGAGGTCGATAGAGAGATAAGACTGATGTTTCCTGAAGCGAATACTGAAAAACTACTCGAAAAAATAAACATTTACAGTCTTGCTGAGACTTATTTCAAGGACACAATAGTTCCCATGAAATGGATAAGCAAAAGAAAGTTGGGAATTGAGAGCTTAAAAGAAGAAAAAAACATACTATCAGAATTAGTGGAAACGATAGAAAAGTGTAGTGATGGTAGTATAATCTTGCTTGACTCCCTTACAGATCTCTCAAGGTTGTTGAGGTTCAATATTCTTTGGGAAGATATAGTTGACGTGATGAGTGGTTTTAAGAAAGTTTGTGTAAAAAGAGACATACTCCTAATAGTTCTTTTAACGGCAGGAGTTTTGGATAAGAGTAAGGAAGAGGAGATTTTTGATCAGGTTGATGCTGTATTTATATTTGAATAGGAGACTGATAAAGATTCAATTAGAAGATGGTTATATTTCAGGAAATTCCTTGGTGTTTTGCCTTTATTAGAAAAACAGATGATCCTCAAATACAACATAAAAATTGACCCTGCTCTTGGTTTTATGATATCAAAATTAACGAGAGTGATATGATGCTTTCAACTGGTATTAAAGGACTAGACAACATGCTTGGAGGAGGAATTTTGGAGGGTCATGTAATAGCGGTTGTTGGATTGTATGGAACTGGTAAAACAACCCTAGGTTTACAATTTATCTATGAGGGATTAAAAAATGGTGAAAATTGCATAATAATTAGCTTTGATGAAGATGAAGAGAGTATAATCGAAAACTCAAAAGCGTTTGGAATGGGCTTGGAGCAGTTTGATGATAAAGTTCAGATTGTGAGACTTGAAGCTGTTGAAGTAAAGAAAAACATAGAAAAAATTGAGAGCGAATTGCCTGAAATAGTAAAGAGTGCGAATGCGAAGAGGATGCTCATTGATACAATTAGCATTCTCGAGACCATTTTCGATGAGGCGGAAAGGTATAAAGTGTTGGCAATGTTGCGTAAAATACTGAAATCAGCAGGAATAACAGCTGTAATAACAAGTGAAGCTGATAAATACAATCCTAACTCCTCAAAATACGGATTGTTAGAGTATATCTGCGATGGTTTGATTTGTTTAAAGGTTATAAGAAGGAGTGAGCTTGAGGAGCCTATACTAGGGATAGAAGTCGTTAAGATGAGAAGAACAAAACACTCAAGAAAGCCAAAGCCATACACAATCACAGAACATGGAATTGTCGTGTTTGAGGAGGCGGAAATATTTTAGTCGGTATTAGTTTTCGCAGACTCTAAATCTTTGAAAAAGAGAATGATATTTTTATGATATATGGAACGTGACCGTAGTTTGTTGCTACTCGAACGAGTTAGTAATCGCGTTGACCCAGGTTCAAATCTGGGAGGCGAGATTTTACTACCTTGATTGTAAATGTGCACATATTAACATACTAAACCATCTAATTTCTTCAACTGCATTTCTTTTAGATTCACCCAACCTCCAATCCCATAATTTTAGTCATCCAACCTATAGTTTCTTCTTTCATTTGGCTGTTTAATTTAACAGCAAAAGTCCTTCGATAGCTTTCGAAATAAACTATATCGCATGTCCTCTTATCTCAGATTCTGCTTTCTTAAAAAATTGGGACGTGAACCATTTACAGAACTTTGAAGTAATCAACTCTCAGCAGGATATATATAACATTAGAAAATCTTATATACAAAAATAACTGTAATATATCATGAGACTTCTAACTTTATGGATTTTATTGATAATCTTTTCTTTTCTTCTTGCAGGATGCACTGACAAACAGCTAGAACCTGAAAGCAAGTCTAAATCGGATCCGGGGGATGGGCTCGAAAATTTACCTAAAACTTCGACGGTCGATGATAAGTACGCCAAACTGATGAAAGAATCCAGAAGATACGCAGAGCTGTCAAAAAGAGCTCAGAAATTCATTCTCAATATCGAATGGATAAAAGATGGCATTGATGAGGAGGACATCGAGTATATAAATTCCATTCCAGCCTCATTCGATCCTGAGGATAAATCAGTTGATACAGACAATGGAGGTCTAGAGGATTACTGGGAAGTGATGTATAAAGGCGATATCCTTGATAGCAGTGATGATCTTGACATCCAACTTAAAAACTACATACCTGGTAAAGGCTTTTTAATATTCCCATTCAGAGAGGAAGATATTGATAAAAATACATTTAAGATTCTTTCATACTTCGATCTTGATCCTAGTCCAAATATAAGAAATTGGATGGGGAATTCGGTTTCAACCGACCCGGACAATCACGGGATAGATTATGACGTACCTGAGGGAACTCCTGTTGTAGCAGCTTCGCCAGGGGTTGTAGTAGAGGCAAGAGTTTTTCCAGAACATTCTGTATGCCCGGGAGCCTTGTATATTCTTATAGACTACGGAGATTACAGAATTAATTACGGTCACTTATCGAAAATACTGGTTAAGAAGGGCGATTATGTGCAAAGGGGGCAGATTATAGCATTATCTGGAAACACTGGAGTATGTTCCGCTCGTCCACATCTGCATTTTGGCGTACATAAAAAAGTCACTGGGGGGTTTATCGATGTGGATCCGTACAGAGACGTGACAAATAATTCATCAAAATCACTTTGGATAAATGATAATGATCCATTAATACTGACCAAAGATGGAAAATGGAAGCCAATTAGCCAGATCTTAGGGATAAGATACTCTTGATTCTACAGAACATTTTTCCATTTCTTCAGTTTTCGACTAAATCGTAGCAAATATATAAGCGGAATAATACTTTCTTCCATGCAACCAAATTATATACATATGCTGTTCTGCACAATTCTTCTTGTACTTCTAATGAATGTAGCCTCTACTACTGAAATAGAGTACATTGGTGATAGTAGACAAACCAGAGAACCATCTGGCTCGTGTTGAGATTAACTTCAAAAATGTACATGAAATGATAACTCTAACTAAACTAGGATATCACGGCTATTATCCAATTCCGATTTATAATCTTACGGCTACTAATGGGGTTCGCACTCTAACGATTAATCACTATTTTGAGGGTGAAAGCGATTGGAAAAAGGAATTATGGAGAATAAAAGGCACGTACAACAATCTAAAGGTATCATACGATGTTAAAGTTGGAGTATTTAAACAAGATTGGCTGCACTTGGGATATATCGGCAAAGATTTCGGAGTTGCTATGGGAGGATGGTTTTTACTAATACCAATTAAGACTATGAAAAACGTGAGAGTCAAATTTATTCTGCCGGAAGTTGGAAAGCTTACACACCTTGGGATTATCAGGATGGTTATTTCATTCCAAACGATACAGAACACTTGCCCTTTCAGTCGTAGCAATAGGTGATTTCGAAAGTTATAACAAAGAGATTGGGAATACCAACGTAACCTTGGCAATTCACAAAAGGTTGGATGGTGAGCTAAGAAAAAGTCTAGCCAGCGATGCCTTCAGAATTTTCGAATATCAAACAGAACTGTTTGGAACTTCTGTTTATGATATGTATCTAACAGTATTCACCCCCAAAAGCAGACGATGGTACTATATTTTTAGGAGGGGAATATGCATATGGTCAAGGAGTGTCTTTTAGAGACTATCCCCAAACATTAAGGTGCTTTTCTCATATGATTTTCCATCGATGGAATGGTTGGTATCCACTAGGAATGGATAGCAGTGGTGATGACATTAAATGGATAGTTGAAGGTATCGACACATACTACGAAGATAAAATCCTCATCGACCTCGGAATCATAAAGATTTGTCTCCGAGAATTTATTACAGAGATTCCTATAAACGTTACAAAGAAATAGCAGGAACCAAAGACGATACGAGTGTAGTAGAAGCAGGAAAATACAAAACAGTAACAAATCCAAGTACAGCCAAATTTCATAATATATAATAAAGGTGCACTGGTTTCAATGCTTATAGACTTTAGGATTCAAAAATATACAAACGGGACAAAATCGCTTAACGATGTAATGAAAGAGATGTACAGAGGATACGGAGGTTATAA
>QMZD01000201.1 GCA_003662985.1 Archaeoglobales archaeon
CGTCCAGAACTCCTTCTTTTCCCTTGCTATAAGCCTTGAAATTATGTCGATCATGTCCTCGATGAAGTTCCATGGGAAAACAACCCAGGACCATTCTTCCATGTACTCCCCAAAGTAATCCGGAATGAACTTTGAGGTATAGAGGAGTTGAAGGGTCGCGGTTTTAACTTCGCTTGCACCCTCCTCAACCACATGATTTTTTGCGATTCTCAGACTCTCACCCGTGTCGGCGATGTCATCGACCACAAGAACTTCCTTTCCCTCAACTGAACCATCGGGTAATGGATACTTTATCTTGGCCTCTCCGGTTTTGGCAGCCGTGCCTACGTAGTGCTCTACCTTTAGACTCGTCAGATCGTTTAAGTCAAGCAGATCGCAGAGAACTCTCCCCGCAAACCAACCGCCTCTGGCGAGGGCAACTATCATCCCAGGCTTGAATCCGTCCTCTTTTATCTGTGAGGCAACCCTCCTACACAATCCGTCCATGTAATTCCAGTTAGTTATCAAACATTTGAACTTCTCAGGAAACGTGCTCATTCGATCACCTTGGAAAAAGGAGAGGGATTGCAAATATAAGAATTTCTGATTTTTTGATTTTTGAGTGGTAGTTTATGTTTTCTTTTCTTTTAACACTCTGTCTGTAACCCAACTACTCTGATGACCAGATGTTTTAGCATTCAAACTAATCTAAAAAGATATCTACGACTTCTCCTCTATTAACGTCAATTAAACCATAGTCGGTTATCTTTAGATTAGGAATTACAGGAAGGGCGAGGAAGCTGAGAGATATGATCGGAGAGTCGAGTTTGCATCCGATCTCCTTTAAAATTTTATGAATTTCATTTAGCTTTGCAAGGGTCTCCTCAGCGGGCTTCTCGGTCATTAAGCCGGCAACTTCAAGTTGGAGTTCAGCTCTTCCTTTTGAACTCACAACAACAATTCCTCCCTGCAACTCTATGACTCTGTTTACAGCCTGACAAATCGATTCATTATCTGCCCCGACGGCTATCACATTGTGAGAATCGTGGGAGATTGATGAGGCTAAAGCCCCCTCTTTTATTCCGAATCCCTTTACAAGCCCTTTTCCAATCCTACCGCTCGATCTATGCCTTTCCACCACGATTATCTTCAGAACATCTTTCTCCGGGTCTACTATTTTATCGTCAACCTCTGTAATGATCTCCTCGGTTATTATTTCTCCTTTCACGATCCCGATGATTCTTGCCTTTCTGCCACCCTTTCCTTCGATTTTAATATCTTCAGGGTTTATCCTGTTTGCTTTCACACTCTTTTTGGCCCTTTCGGGATATCTAAACCTCTTTTTACCTTTGAAAATCTCTTCAACCCTCACGCCATTGAACAGAACTTCTTTAACCCTGAATCTTTCTAAATTTTCAAGTAAGACAATATCAGCGAATCTGGAGGGAGCTATAACACCGCAATCGAGGCCATAGTGGGATGCGGGATTTATCGTACACATCTGAAGGACCTTTATTGGGTCTACGCCTTCCTCAACAGCCCTTCTAAAAACATGGTCAAGGTATCCCTCATCGATGAGATCGTTGAGATTTCTATCACCGTCTGTTACAAGCATAACGTTTCTATTTCCGGTTTTAACGATCTCAATAAGATCCTTCAGATTTTTAGCAGCACTCCCCTCTCTTACCATAATCTTCATGCCCAGCCTGAGCTTCTCGAGAGCCTCCTCGTATGAGATGGATTCGTGGTCGGTCTCTATTCCCGCAGAGACGTATGCATTTAGTTCCTTTCCAGTGACCAATGGGGCATGACCATCCCTTTTTTCTGCCGTAAGGATCTTCTTTAAAACTCCCTCCTTCCCCGCGATAACATCGGGGAAGCTCATTACCTCCGCCAGCCCAAGAACCTCATCTAAAGAAAGCAACTCCCCTATTTCTTTCTCAGTTATTCTTGCCCCGCTGGTTTCGAGATTCGATGAGGGGACGCATGATGGTGCCATACAGTAATATCTAAGCGGGAGGGTTTTTGCCTCCTGAATCATGTATTTTACTCCCTCGATTCCGAGCACGTTGGCGATCTCGTGGGGGTCTGCAACTATCGCTGTTGTCCCTTTTGGGACGATTAACTTAGCAAACTCGGAGAGGGTTAGCATGGACATCTCGACATGCGTATGAGCATCGATCAATCCTGGGACGGCATACAGATTTCTTGCATCGATCTCGTTAATTCCTGAGTAGTTTCCAATGCCGGCTATTTTTCCATCTGCTATGGCGATATCACTGGAGTAGATCTCTTCTGTGATAACGTTGACAATATTGGCTTTTTTGACGACGAGATCGGCTCTCTTTCTGCCGGAAGCAACATCAATCAATTTCTTAAGCTCTTCTAACTTCTTCGATACCAACTCCTTTGGTGCCATACTCCCCGACGACATACTCAATAACTCTCAAGTCAACATCAAAATCATACCTCTCCTTGAGCTCTCTCTGTATTTTTTCGGGCCTCTCGTGCATTAGCGTGTGTTTTTCTATGAAATCTCTTGTGTCTTCGTAGTAGCTCCAAGGATATACGATCCATTTCCAAGATTCCATTTTCCTAACGAAAAAATCGGGTAAGAATTTAGAGGTAGCCTTATGATCGAGAACGGCTATTTTTACTTCAGAGGCTCCAAGGGAATTGAGATGCTCTTTAACCATAAGGCAGGTCTCACCCGTATCGGTTACATCATCAACCAGAAGAACTGTTTTTCCATCCAGCTTTACGTTGAGTGACTGAACAAGTTTTGCCTCCCCAGGGGTAGCGACCCTTCCCCAGTGCTCTGCTTTGACACTATAAAGCTCCCTAACATCGAGAACATCGCAAAGGATCCTAGCTGGAACCCATCCGCCTCGTGCTATTGCAACGATAACATCCGGTTTGAAGCCCGTGGATGCGATCTTTCTGCCGAGTTCTTCGCACATCTTGTAGATCTCTTCCCAGCTGTATACTACACATTTCAGCATCTAATTATAATTTAAGAAAATTTAAGTTTATAACTATTCCGTTAATCAGCCCGATACTTTTTAATTTTGTAAAATATATTTCAATCAAATATATCATGATTAACTTGAATTCCTTTAAACTTTTATACAGGAAAGGGAGTCTCAGATTGTGTCGGAAATCAGGGTCAACGATTATATGACGAAGACAGTCATCACCCTCAGCCCGGAAAACACGGTTGAGGATGCCATTGATCTGATCGAGAAAACGGGTCACGATGGTTTTCCCGTTGTTGATTCTGCTATGAGGGTTCTGGGCTATATTTCGTCGATAGATCTTTTAAAGAAGGATCCAAAAACGAAGATAAAGGATATTATGGCAAGACAGCTCTATGTTGCGAGAGAATTTATGGATCTGAGGGATGCAGCAAGGGTGATGTTCAGAACGGGTCATTCAAAACTTCCTGTGGTTGATGAGGATGGTAGGCTTGTGGGGATAATCTCCAACTCGGATGTGATAAGGAGCCAGATAGAGAGGGTTGATCCGGTTAAAGTTGAAAAGTTCAGAAGAACAATTGAAAAGGTTCATGGAGTGAAGATTAACCTCGAAAGAGGAGAGGTTGAGGTCGATAGATTAATTCCCACCCAAACAAAGGTCTTTGCCGATGAGCTTAAGGGAAGGGTTTATGAGATCAGGAGGGGTTTGGCGGAGCCGATTCTTGTAATCAGAAAGGGAAAAAGGTTTTATCTTGTGGATGGCCATCATAGGGTTGTGGCAGCTAAGAGAATGGGGATAAGGTATCTCGATGCCTATATTCTTGATGTTCCGGAAAATATTGAGCTGGGAATTGAAAAGCTGATAAAGAATAAGGGAATAAAATCGCTGAGGGATATAGAGATCATAGAGGACGTTTCCCATCCCCTCGTCGAGATCACATTTAAAAACACGAAATGATACCATGACGGAATGTGTCATCTGGACTGCAAATTTGGACAGGAGAAAATCCAGGAAGGAGGGTAGAAAAATACCGAAAAGATTCTCTGTTCCTGGTGTTAAGCTTTCAGAGCTTGAAGCGGCATGTAAAGCTCTAAACATCACTTGTAGGGCTGAAAACAAGAAGTATCCCAAGAGCTGGTGGGAAGAGGGCGGCAGAGTTTTTGTGGAAAAGGATGGGTCAAAGACCGAGCTCATGATCAGAATTGCAAAGAAGATCGCCGAACTTAGGGAAGCTGAGGAGCAAAAGAGGAAAGCGAAGAAAAAGGAAAAGGAAGCAAAGAAAGCCAAGAAAGCCAAGAAA
>QMZD01000202.1 GCA_003662985.1 Archaeoglobales archaeon
ACGAACTTCACGAATGTCTCCATCATCGTAATCCCCACGGGCGGCTTATACGGATTACCTCACAGCTTCAAGGAGAAACTCGAGAACTTCGTTTCGAAAGGTGGAACCCTTATCGTTTTCTCCCAGCAGTACGGCAGCGACTTTGAACTCCTGCCTGGGGGTATTCAAGGACTGGGATGGAGGGAAGATCGGAGCTGTACGTATGCGAAATTCCCGTTAAGTGAATACCAGCCGATCTTGGGAGGTGTTAGTGGAGAAGGTATGGGTATCAGGACGGACGGATACTTTACATCCCTCCCCGACAATACAACGATCCTTCTCGTGAAGGGAACTAATTACATGCCCGTTATGGTTACGTACAATTTCGGAAAGGGGAGGGTGATAGCAACCACTGCATACACGGATCTGGCATACACCATGCATCAGGCTGGAGTTACATCTAAGCGCCTTTTCAAGGACATGATCCTCTGGTTAAAGCTGAATATGGAAGGCAAGGATTTCGATGTTGTGAGATCATATCAAAAGATCTCGATTCCGGTTGCTGTAAGAAACGATGGGGAAGAAACTGCCAACTGGATCCTGTTCACGATCATAGGGCCTGAGAGGGACGCATCGAATCTATTTACGGATTCAGTGCTTGTGAACGCAACGCTAAGACCTGGGGAAAACAAAAATTGTTTACTTTAACTTTACTCCCGAAAAGTTCGGAACGTACACGGTTGATTACATGCTGTTCAACAACCTCTCCGTGATCGACTGGAAGTTCGATGTGTATTCCTTCATCGTTTCTAATTTTGTTAGCCGTCCCAATGGGTTCAAGGCTTACATGCCTGAAGTAACAATGTCGATCCAAACTGATAAGGAGATATATCACTACGGCGAAAACGTTACGTTCAAAGTTGTTCTGAGAAACATGCGTAATGTTACGAAAGATGTAGAGATTCGTTACAAGCTGTGGACGACAGTTCGCGATGAGTACAGAAATGTGGACATTCCTCTTTATCCAAACTATGAAACCAAAGAGCTTACAATTCCTCCAAACAGCACCACAATCCTCAACTTTACGATCCCCTCCTATGGCACGGAAAGCTTTATAGCCGACCTCCTTTACGACGGTCGCGTTAAAAGTCATAACTACCGAATTGTCTTCACGTATCACAGACACGTTCACGGCTCTATAGGCACGAAATTTGCGCAGCTCATAGCTTCACCGGTCGATTTCACTTTCACTCTGCCAGCCCAGCGATTCTATGTTGGAGATGGCAAAGAATTACCACTTGAAATTACGATGCAGAAAAAATTCTATGATCATTTCGATTACAGAATAAAGGTTCACGTCAAAAGATTTGTAAGAAATTATGGCATAGACGAGGAATATCTTGAAAATCTCGGTCTGCTTCAGGAGTTAAATCTGACGGATGAAATCCTTATGGAAAAGAATGCATCGCTCGATACCGAAACGTGGCGCCTAACCGTTCCATTTGACATCTCGATTTCCAAGCTCAAGGTTGGAAATTACAAGCTCAAAATCGAGATCTATGCGGAGGGTATACCCCATCCGGTGAAGATGAAATCGTACTATCTATCCGTACTGCCCCATCCGGTTTCATATGGTATTCATGGATATTACACATATTATGGAACGAGGTACTTCTACAAACATCTTAAACCAGGAGAAAACGTTACTTCCTTCCTTAACGTAACCAACAAAGCATCTACGGATCTGGAGTTTCCGATCGTGATAAGGATCAGTGAAACGAATGAGAACGGTACAAGGATAATTAAAAATGAAAGTATCTACATGACGATACCTGCCAACCAAACGAAGACATTGATTTACAACTTCACGATACCCCCCGACACCTCTTATTACAGAAGTTACAAGATCGAGGCAATTTCACCCTTTTTTACCAACGGAATCCTTAGCTTCTTCGATGTGGGGGATTCACATCTCGAGATCACCCTCAATCCCGGTGAAAAAAGCTGGTATAACGACTGGGAGATCAACCTCGATCCAACCAAAACTTTATGGTTCAACGTAACCAATGACGGCTTTCTGGATGCTAACTACTCATGTACGATTAAGGCAACGAGTAAAGGAGAAACGAAATCTTTCAATTTCTCTGGCTATCTCAGACCAAACGAAACCGATGCTCATTCCGTAACCTTCTTCAAAAAATCTTCGGGAAATCTCTGGTACGATTGCACGTATTTCACCAAGGGTAGCGGAATACATGAGTTATCCGGTAAAGCATCCGTGATCGTAGACTACACGCCCCTCATTAAAGCAGATCTATTCTTATCGACGGACAAGAGGTTCTATCAGAAGGGAGAACCCGTGAATCTCATGGCAGATGTGATCAACAGAGGAATCGAGTTCGATGGAAGTCTGCATACCGAGCTAACCTGGATTTCAAGGGTGGGTGGAATCGGTAATGAGCTTGTTGATACCTTCGATTCCGACATTGCGGAGTTCTGGGAAAGCAGCAGCATGGGTTGCATTGAGGAAGTCAAAGACGGTAGACTCGAGATAGAAATGCTGGACGACAGTTTCTACAGCCTTGGACTGAAGTACTCTTTGTATGGGGACTTTGACATGCAGGTCGATTTTGGTATCGATTCTTGGAGCCCCTCTGGAAACAAGAGCATATCCCTCTATGCGGGATTCGTTTATGTCGAAAACGGCACGGATAGGTTCGAAAATGTAATCGCGGCGAGGGAATACGAAGGTGGGGAGTACTACGTTTTCTACTACGTGACCGAAGGGGAGGAATACGTGAAAAAGATACCGACCACAGACACGTCAGGAAAGCTCAGGCTGGTAAGGCATGGCGATAGGGTTTATGCTTACTACTACTCCAACGGCTGGAAGGAAATCGGAAACCATACGGTCTCATCCAACATCTCGATTGAGGTGGGAATTGGAGGATCGAATGAGGAAAACAAGAGCAAAATATTCTTCGATAACTTTAGAGTAACGGGCTCATTCATCAGGCAGGTATTCCTCGATAACTTCTGGGGGTATTACGATAGCGATCTCTGTGGCAACTTAACCGATTCTGAAGGCAGACTTTGGTATGAGGATGACTTCGACGACAGCGGTTGGGGAACGAAGTATACCGAGAGCTGGATGTATACGGCATGGATCTACGACGACTACTACGGGAATAGATACTATAGAAAAACCTTCGAATTGCTAAAGGAGCCAATAGCTGCGGAACTCAGATACAGCGTTGAAGATGGGGGAATATGGGTATACGTGAATGGAGAACTGGTGAAACACGCTGGTGCAGATTGTGGCGGAAAGGATACCACGAGCGGAAGCATCGATATCACGGAGTATCTGCACCTGGGTAACAACACTATTGCAATCCTCGCCACAACTGAGAGCTCAAGTTCGGGTGGATCGAATCCTATCCCCACTCCAACTCCCACTCCCGGAGGAGGGCATGGATACGGAACGATGGACATAGGTTTCCGCATCTACTATTCCCTATCCGAAGGTCACATGGAGATGCAACGATGGACGAATGATACTCAGATACATCTGGGAGAGAATCAAAGTTTGCGAATTAATTATCACCCGGATGCGGATCTGATCGGGAAGGTCAGGGTTTCATCGATTCTCTCTTCGGATGGGAACACCATAGCAACAGGTAAGCATGAGTTCTACGTGTACGATAAGGACTACGCTCTAAGTCTTTCCACAGACAAGGAATTCTATAAGGCGAACGAAAGTGTGATCGTTCAGCTCTTGGCTAAAAATAAAGGAAACATCGAGGATGAGTACACCTTAACCCTCCAGAAAGACAACGTAACGATTTTCTCAACCTCCTTCTCCCTACAGCCGGGAGATGAAAAGGATTTCAATGTGGTCACCTCGTCTCCCTCCAATTTCACATTAAAAGCTAAGCTGAACGATATAGAGATCTTGGAGCCAGTTGAAGTTGTTAAACCGATCGTAAATGCGTCGATAATTTCAATGGACATCGTTCCCTCAGAATTCAATGCAAGTTTGTTGCTGTACAACCCCACAAAGGTGAACGAGAGTCTCGAGATACTATTCGGAGGAGAGAGATTTAACGTTACACTTCCACCTAATGGTGCATTTTTCGTGACGAAACAGTTCAGAATATCCAGAAACACAACAATAAACGCTACCATCAGCGGGGATGTAAACTTAAAGGTGGAAAAGGAAGTGATCTATGGTGAAAAGGTGAAGATTAC
>QMZD01000203.1 GCA_003662985.1 Archaeoglobales archaeon
GGAGACAAAGACTTCGAGATTATAAAGGAATTAAATGAGAAGCAGCTAAAAGCTTTAGAGCTCATAAGGGGCTTTATGAAAAAGAACAATGGCACTGGAGTGCAGGAGGCTCTTAACCGCATAGTCTTCGATTTGCTTGATTATATCGTTGTTTATCCCGTGGAGGATGAGAACAAGTACACCGATACAAAGGGTAACGTGCTGCCCGATGCCCTGCTTGTAAAGAAGGGAACCACAGCAAAAGAGCTGGCTTTCCTTATCCATACGGATATCGGTAAGAATTTCATCCATGCCATCGATGCAAGAAAAAAGATGAGAATTGCCGATGACTACGAGCTTAAAAACAATGATGTGATTAAAATCGTTTCTTCTGCTTAATTTAATGTTCAGCTTCTTACGATTCTACTTCAATCTCCTTATTCTCCAAATGCTATAAGTGGGGCTGTTGCAATTCTCCTTCCGCCCATCTCTCTGATGACCGGCTTTAAAAACTTAACTCTTGCTCTATCAAGGATTATATGGATCGCAACGCCTCCCTTGGCTAATTTGGAGACGGTTGGATCAAAGCCCTCCCTCGTTAGAAACTCTATTATCCTAGGAATGTCTTTCTCATCCGGAACGTTGAATAGAAAGCTTATAAGATTTCTCGAGTCTACCACTTCTTTAATATCGGTTATTACATTTTCCATTATCTTTCTCTTTTCCGGATTGGCATAAGAATCCTTATTTGCAATGAAAACGGAGTGTACAGTCTCCTTCACAACATCTATTATTCTACACCTGTTTTCGCGAAGGGTGGTACCAAATTCAGTAACCTCAAGTATAAGATCTGCTTCGGGTTCAGGGGGGAGGATCGATGCCTCAGTCTTCCCGATGGGATCGAACACAACCGCATTTATACCCCTTTCCACGCAGTATTTCTTCGCAAGTTCTGGAAACTCAGAGGCAAACATAAGCTCCCTGTCCCCAACAACCTCCTTAAGATCTTCAATTGATTTTACATCCGGATATATCTCCTCTGAAACTGCAACAACGAGTTTTGTTGGTCTGAAGGGAAGTTTTTCAACGACAACAACCTTTTCCTCAAGTTTTTCATACCTCAACATGGAATTTTCAAGAATGTCCTCACCCGTAAACCCTCCGTCACCCTTTCCCCTCATAATGTAGAAGGGCATAATTTGAGGTCTTACTTGTTTTAGAATAAGATTTGGATGATCCACACTAATATGATAACCTCTCTCGCTCTTTTTTAGCTTATATCCAGCTTTTATCATTGCATCCCAAACTGGCTTCTCCAGATGGCCATCAGGAAAGTAGATTTTTGTAACTGTTTTTGTATTCGCTGTTGACATCCTGAATGCAGAAGGCTTTGCTTTTTATAACTTTTTTGTTGTTTTTGTTGATGTCTACTACTCTAAGATGAAGGATTTTATCTCTTAAATAAAATAGCATTCTAATTAATAAAATAAAATGGCTCGCTACATATAATAAATAGACCAAAAATCATATATATTTTTGAAAAATAGAGTAAATATGGTTTTTGTTTGTCCTGAAGTATATGTTGTGCATGACGAGAAGAACGAGAATCTCCTGATTGATGTGATGCTTCCGGGTGCAAAAAAGGAAAGCATCAAACTCGAATTTTCTAAAAACGGCTTTTGTGTAGAGGCTAAAGCAGAAGAAAGAGGTACCGTATATTTCAGCTGCTATACTCTTGCTCATGAGGTATTTCCAGATCGGGCAAAAGCTAAGTACAAAGATGGTGTATTGAAAATAATCGTGCCTTTTAAAAGAGAGACGGTAAAGGAAATCGATATTGAATAAAGGATGGCCTTGAAGAGATTTATTGCGAGGTTCGTTTGAGGTTGTTAGGTTATCTTTAGGTTATCTATGATCTATATAATCTATATTTCTCCAGTACAAACAATGAGAGCAATCGCAAATTCTATGAATTCAATGAATTTAACCGAATCGGGTTAAAACTCAAAATTCAAAACTTCAAAACTTGTTAAACTCAAAACTCAAAGACCCCGCTTATCTCCCTCCCACATTTGCAGCATTTCGCCTCTCCTCCATCAATAGCTAGTTTATTCTCAATAAGGCTAGAACCTCTCCTGACAATCAAAACCTCCCCACATTCAGGGCAAAAAGTATTTTCAAATCTGTGACGGACATTTCCGATGTACACATAACTTATCCCAGCTTTTCTCGCCTTAATGATGGCTTCCTCCAACACTCTTAGTGGTGTGGGCGGATCTTTTGTCAGGTAGGCTGGAAAGTATCTGGTGAAGTGAATCGGCACCTCAGAATCCAGATATTTAAGATGATTTTCAATAATCCCATCGATCATTTCTGGATTTTTGTAAACTGGTGGAGAAAGCAAGCAAACCATCTCCACATGAACGCCTTTCTTCCTTGCAAATCTGGCATTTCTCCAGATGTATTTGCTTTTTCCCTTTGAGATCTCCGCATAAACCCGATCGTCTCCTTTAATATCGAAGTTTGCCGCATCTAAGCCAGAATCAATCAGCATCTTCAACGCCTTTGGTGTCATATAACCATTTGAGACGATCGTATTTTTGAGATTGCTCTCCTTTGCGAGAGGGAAGAAGTCGAGAAGGTATTCAAAAAGCAGGGTTGGTTCATTAAAGCTCGCACATGTACTTCTGTCTCCATTCCTTACTGCAACCTCCACTACAGTTTTAGGATGGATCAAATCAAACCTTTCCGGTGGTGGCCTTTTTGAGAGGTGCCAGTTCTGACACCACGGACAGTTAAGGTTACAAGAATAGGTTGAAAAGGTTATGCTGGTTGTGCCAGGAAGAAAGTGGAAGAATGGCTTTATTTCCATAGGTCTGCTCTCCATCGCGCTTATGTTCCCGTAAGTAAGAGTTCTCAGACCTCCACTTTCATTGTACCTTGCGTTACAATGTCCAAAGCTTCCTTCCGCTATCAAACACCTGTTCCAACATAGATCGCATATGACATCCTCATTCTTTTTCCGGTAAAGTTTAGCTTCTCGATTCACTAAAAAAATAGTGCAGGAAAGAAATTTAAATAATTTTAAAAAATCGCATCCGAACCTAAGCCACCTCAATCCAGCTATGGGCAGCCTCTCCTGCAAATCTTATCTTGCCTTTCTCCTGAAGTCTACTTACTGCCCGAGAAATTTTGCGTCTATCCTCAACAAGAAGTCTTGAGAGTTCTTGAACGTTACTTTTTCCTTTCTCCTTAAGGAATCTTACAATCTCATATTCAAGCATTTCTTCGGGAGATAGGACGGGGCAAATATAAGTACCACCAGATGGATCCGACTCATATCTCACGATACCATCCCTTTCAAGTTCTTTTACAATCTGGGTAACTTCATCAACTGACATGTTAAGTTCCCTAGCAATTGTGGTTATTCGTGGGCGAAACTCAACCCTTTCCTCACAACCCTTCCTGATGTAGTCCAATACCCTTTCTTTTGTCATAATTTAAAATGATTTTTTATTGAATATAAACATTACTTGGTTCTTCGTACAAAAACAAACCCGAATTTTCCAAAAATCCAAGATCTCTTGTCTCTTTCAAATTTTTTATATCCTTCACACCTTCAATCTTTACAGCTCTGGGTTAATCAAATCAAAACGGGAAGATCTGGATTTACAAGAACTATCGACTTGGTTGTAGGTTTGTAAAAAAGGTTTATTGCCTTTATTCTAACTCCAACTCTAATCGCTTGACGGAGAAGTTCCCCCTACTACTGGATCGGCTTCTCTATTCGGTCTGAGGGCTTTCACTTCTGGAACTGCAGCTATGAAAAGGATGCAGGTGGTATATTTCCCACATACTTTCACCAACTCCATAACATGCCTCCTGCCCCTTTGGGTTGGACAGTCGGGATACATGGCCGTATCACCAATCCTCATAGCTGCACTCAACTTCCAAATAAATAGGCTCTGGACAGAACAGAAGATATCGATTACCGAGCCATTTACCCTTTGATTTCTTTTAAAATTCATACAATCAAGCCAAGGAATTGCTTTCAACTCCAGACACTTCTCAAAAGCTCTCATCTGTAGTTGTGTGTCTATGAGCGCTGCATCCTTCCCGTCTTTAACCGCAAAAATTCTGTAGCCAGTCTTTCTCGGTTTGATCCTGATGCAGTATGCCTTTCTATCATTTACCATGTACTCCTTCAATCTTCCCGTGTTGTTTA
>QMZD01000204.1 GCA_003662985.1 Archaeoglobales archaeon
TATGGTGTGTTTGCCGCTCCAAGTGTGATGGGTTTGTCGCCAGTAGTGGTGCTCAGGGCGGAGGATGGTAGATTTTTACCAATCTACATAGGGATTTCCGAGGCCATGTCAATTCATTCTGTTTTGAAGAATAAAATGATGTCCAGGCCCATGACTCATGATTTGATGGCTGAAATCCTCAAGAAGCTCAGGACGACGATAAATAGGATTGTGATCGATGACCTCATTGACAACACCTTCTATGCGAGAATAATCCTGAAGCAGAACGATCATGAGATAGAATTAGATGCAAGACCGAGCGATAGTATTGCAATGGCCGTTAGAATGGCCTGTCCGATCTACATCGACGAGAAGGTACTGGATGAAGCTGGGCAAGAGGAGGAACTTTCATCGGATTTTGTTGAATTCGATCAGATAATGCAGTGAAACTGTTCTTTATTTGAGATCTTGTTTGAATTTGTTTGAATTAAACCAAAAATTTCTAGATTCCTAGGATTATCAAGTTTAACAAGAACTACTGTTTATCTTCTATTAAAATTCTGAATCTCAGATGTAATGAATTCATTTTTCGTTACCAAGACATGAGAAATTGTAAACTTCAACGAAACTCAACAAAAGTATTATATGCTTACAACTCATCTCAAATCTCGATGAGCCTCGATAGCGAGTATCTCGACATTAATTATCTCCCTGAGAACGGTTACGTCAGGAAAAAATGTCCGAACTGTGGTAAGTACTTCTGGACTGCAGATGAGAGTAGAGAGGTTTGTGGTGACCCTCCGTGTGGGAGTTATACGTTCATCGGCAATCCCGCTTTTCGCAAAGAATTTGATCTTGGCGAGATGAGGGAGTATTACCTCTCCTTTTTCGAGAAGAGGGATCATGAGAGGCTAGAAAGGTATCCCGTTCTTGCGAGATGGAGGGATGATATATACCTCACAATAGCTTCGATAGCGGACTTCCAGCCCTTCGTTACGTCAGGCGTTGTTCCACCTCCAGCCAACCCGCTTACGATATCTCAACCTTGCATAAGGATGGATGATCTGGATTCTGTTGGCAGAACGGGCAGACATCTCACGCTTTTTGAGATGATGGCACATCATGCGTTCAACAATCCAGAGAAGGAGATTTACTGGAAGAGCAAGACCGTTGAATACTGCACGGAGCTCCTTGAGGAGCTCGGTGTTAGGAAGGAGGAAGTGGTTTACAAGGAGGAACCATGGGCGGGAGGAGGAAATGCTGGTCCCTGCTTAGAGGGTATTGTTGGTGGGTTGGAAGTAGCAACACTCGTTTTCATGAATCTCGAGCTCCATCCTGATGGAGACATAGAGATTAAGGGGGAAAGATACAGAAAGATGCCAAATTACATCGTGGATACAGGATACGGGCTTGAGAGATTTACGTGGGCAAGCAAAGGCACACCAACCGTTTACGATGCAATTTTCCCGGAAGTTTTGGAAAGTATAGTGAGTCATAGCAATGTTAAGCACTTCACCGACGACGAAGAGGTTGCGAGAATCATCGGAGAGAGTTCAAAGGTTGCGGGAGTTATGGGATCACTTAGGGGGGAGGCTTTAGCTGAGCTGAGAAAAAACGTGGCCAAAAAGCTTGGGATTGAAATTGAAAGGCTTGAAAGCATAGTCAATCCGCTGGAGAAGGTGTACGCTTTGGCGGATCACACGAGGGCAATCCTTTTCATGATCGGAGATGGTTTGGTTCCATCGAATGCGGGAGCCGGTTATTTGGGTAGGTTGATGATAAGGAGGAGCTTGAGGCTTGCCGAGGAGCTTGAGCTTGAATTAAAGCTTTTCGATCTTGTCGAGCTTCACAGAAAGATTCTGAGTAATTTTGAGTTTATTATTCCCCTCGAAAAGATTCAGGAAGTGCTTGAGCTTGAGGAGTCTCGGTATTCCACTACGATAAAGAAAGGAATTGGTTTGGTTGAAAGAACAATCTCGAGGAAGAAGAAAATTGAAAAGGACGATCTAATCGATTTTTACGACTCCCATGGCGTTCCGGCAGAGCTCGTGCTAAAAATAGCCAACCAGAAGGGTGTTGAGGTGGAGATGCCGGAGGAGTTCTACGCTGAACTTGCGAACAGGCATTCTAGGGCGGAGAAGAAAGAGAAAGAGGAATTGGAAGTCACAGGCTATCCTGCAACGGAAAAGCTCTATTACAACTCGAAGCTGCTTGAATTTGAAGGAGAGGTTTTGGGAGTCGAGAATGAGTATGTTATTCTGGACAGAACTGCCTTTTATCCTGAAAGCGGAGGTCAGGACAACGATATCGGCTACTTAATCTCGAATGGGGTGAAGCTTGAGGTAACCGATGTTCTCGAGTCAAATGGAATAGTTCTGCATAAAGTGAATGGAAGCGAAAACCTGAAGCCTGGGATGAAGGTCAAAGGTTACATCGATGCTGAAAGAAGGTTCAGACACATGAGGCATCACTCTGCAACCCATCTTGTACTGTATGCGGCGAAGAAGGTGCTTGGGGAGCAGGTATGGCAGGCGGGAGCACGAAAGGAGTGGGACAAGGCAAGACTCGATATAACCCATTACAAGAGGCCAAGCGAGGAGGAAATCCGGGAGATTGAAAGAATAGCCAACAGGGAGGTTATGGCAAACAAACCCGTTACATGGGAGTTCATGGACAGGATTGAGGCGGAGAAGAGGTATGGTTTCGTTCTGTATCAAGGTGGAGTCCCTCTGGGCAGAGAGATCAGGGTTGTGAGGGTTGGAGATGACGTTCAGGCTTGCGGCGGAACCCATTGTGAGAGCACTGGTGAGATAGGCCCAATAAAGATCATGAGAACTGAATCAATCCAGGATGGGGTTGTAAGGCTCGAATATGCAGCTGGAGAGGCTGCTTTGGAGTACATGGCAAAGGAGGAGGAGTATCTGAAAGAAGCTGGAAAAATACTCAGAGTTGAACCCTCGATGTTGCCTAAGACTGTGAAGAGATTCTTCGAAGAATGGAAAGAGCAGAGGAAGGAAATTGAAAGGTTGATGTTGGAGATCTCGTCTTTAAAGGCAAAGTTGTTGCTCGAGAATGCCGAGGAATATGACTCCATACCTGTTGTTGCTGAAATCTATGATAACGCTGACCATCAAGAGTTGGTGAAACTCGGCTTTGCTCTCGCTGACAGCGGTGCTGTTGGCTGTTTGATAACAACGAAGGATCGGGTTAAGGTAATCACCTTCAGCGGAAGAGAAGATGTTGACGCGAGAGATCTTATAAGGGAGATAGGGAAGCACATTAAAGGCAGTGGAGGAGGAAAGCCAAATCTTGCTCAGGGTGCTGGACAGAGAGCTCCATCGAAGGATGAGCTCCTCGACTACATCTTCGGCTTCCTGAGCAGGGTTGTTGGGGAATAGTTTGGATGGTTTTGAAGTATAAGGAATAATATGCGAGTTGAGTTTATTCCAATCGAGGGATTGCCATTGATAAAGAAGGGCGATGACATCGCCAAAATGATTTTGGAGAAAGCATCCACTCTTGTTGAAAACGGTGATGTGGTTGTAATATGCTCGACGATCGTTTCAAAGGCTGAAGGAAGGGTTAGAAAGCTCAGCCATTACAAACCCTCTTCCAAGGCCTTGGAGCTTGCATCAAAAATTGGAAGGCCTCCAGAATTCATTCAGGCGGTGCTTGAAGAATCCCAGGAGCTCCTCATTGAAGAACCTTTCTTGCTTGTGAAAGCAAATTTTGGAAATGTGTGTATAAACGCTGGCATAGATGCGAGCAACATTGAAAGTGGCTATGTTATCCTTCCGCCTTTAAATCCTGATGAGAGTGCTGACAGAATGAGAAGAAGAATAGAAGAACTATCGGGAAAAAAGGTTGCCGTTATTATAACGGACACTAATGGTAGGTGCTTTAGGAAGGGAGTCCTTGGGGTGGCGATTGGTGTAAGTGGTTTAATCCCTTTAAAAGATTGGATAGGAAAGAAAGACCTCTACGGAAATCCCCTTGAAGTTACGGTTGAGGCTGTTGTGGATGAGATCGCTGGAATGGCCAATCTAATAATGGGTGAGGGTGGGGATGGAATTCCTGCTGTTATCGTTAAAGGAATAAGTAACTTGTTTGGTGAGGGGAAAGCGAGAGATTTGTACAGGAGTGAGGAGGAGGACGTAATTCGAAGAAGTCTTAAAGAGCTTAAAGAATTTAAAGAGCTTAAAGAACTGGAAAAAA
>QMZD01000205.1 GCA_003662985.1 Archaeoglobales archaeon
CATAGTGAAATACGATTTGCCATCGGACAAGCTGACGGATGAGGACATAAAGGCGTTGAACTCCATTCTCTCCGACCCGAGGTTCGACTCTGAATTCTGGAAAAATGAGGTGAATCTGCAGCTCGAGCTCAGGAAGAAGTCTGAGCAGCAGGCTTTAGCTAAATATGGTTTGGACTATGTGACAGACGTATATCTGCCAGAAAGACTTTCAGAGCTGGGAGTTGTTTAGGGATTTAAATGGAGAAGAGAATTTTTATCACCGATGCCTGTGTAGGATGTGCCTTCTGCATGCTCGTATGCCCTTACAATGCAATAGTGGTTTTTGGAAGGGCTAGGGTGGATTACGAAACATGCAATGCCTGCATGAAATGTATTATGTATTGCCCCAATTCGGCTATAGGAGTCGAGTTTTTAGAATCTGGTTTGGAATCTGGTTTGGAATCTGGTTTGGAATCTGGATACCAAGAACCACAAGAACCAAAATCGGAAAGATTCAGGATAACATAAGAACATAAGAATTATGAGGGTTGCAATAATTGGCTCCGGACTGGGCGGACTTCTTACAGCTGCAATTCTTTCGGAAAAGGGATATAAGGTCGATGTTTTTGAGAAATTGAGGTTCTACGGGGGAAGATTCACGAATCTTGAATATAAGGGATTTCAAATAAGTACTGGAGCTCTACACATGATTCCTCACGGAAAAAGGGGGCCTCTTGGAATCTTGCTGAAGAAGGCTGGCTCGAAAGTAGAGATAATAGATTCGGAGCCAGAAGGAGAGGCTCTATATGGGCCTCTATCTGAAAACGAATACGGAAATGGAAAAAATGAGAGGATTACAGTTAGAAGCTCCGTGTTTCCGTTGGGTTCGAAGCTGAAATTCTTCAAATGGCTCTTAAAGTTTAAGGTTTTGAGAGTAGACCCTTATATGGACAGATATGAAGAAGAACTCGATGATTTCAGTCAAAAGTTTCTAAGAAGCTTTCTGGGGTGGTCTTTAAGCATCCAACCCTCGGAAATAAAGTATTCAAAGCTTTTGGCAATCTACCGGAATGTTGTGAAGTATGGTGGACCTGGAATTCCCGCTGGAGGTTGTAAGGCAGTTGTAGACTCTCTTGCTGAGATAATAAAGAGCAACGATGGAGAAATCTACCTAAGAAATCCTGTGTGGGGGTTATTTCATGAGGATAAAAGGATAACGGGACTTGAAAATAAAGAGGGTAAAGTCGAATATGATCTGTACATCTCGAACATCGGCCATCAAGCGACCGGAAAGCTTTTGGGAGAAGAATATACAAAGGAGGTGGAAAGCAGAGGCATAAAGTATTCCATTTCCTTGGAAAAACCCTTTGTTGGACATACGGGCGTTCTCTTCACTTTGGATTGCAGGAGAATTTCAGGAATGAATGAAGTAACGAACGCCGATCCAAATCTTGCTCCTTCTGGTAAGCATTTGCTGATGGCACATCAACCCATGCTAACACCAGATGTCGAGGAAGAGATAAGAATCGGTCTTGAAGATCTCAAAACTCTTCTAAAGGGTTTTGAGTATAAGGTGCTTGCCATCCAGAGTTACTTTGACGGTTGGCCAGTCAACAGAGTCAGAAGCGGCCTTGATATAGGTTACAGAACCCCGTATTCCAACCTTTTCGTTGTTGGAGATGGGGCAAAGGGAGACGATATAGAGGTAGATGGAATCGCATTAGGGATTGCTGAGTTGCTAAGAAAGGAGTTTGGGGAAAAAATTAATCTGGGGTAAGCCGATTACCTGATCAAAGGTTTGGGGAATCTTAGGAGTTTTAGGATAGCTTTAGGATAGCTGAAGTAGAGTTAGGGTAATTGTAATGACCCACATAATCGAACTCAAAAATCTGTGGAAGAAATTCGATAAGAGGGTTGCCATTAGAGATGTGAATCTCGAAATTGAGGAAGGTGAGAAGGTAGCTATTGTAGGGCCAAACGGGGCGGGAAAAACAACTCTTTTAAAGCTTATACTCGGACAACTCAAACCCTCAAGGGGGGAGGTTAGAGTATTTGGGTTTAAACCATGGAAAAGGGTTGAAGTTAGGAAAAAGATAGGTTTTGTATCCCACCACAGCTATCTTTATAGGGATCTAACAGCCATTGAGAATCTCAGCTTCTATGCAAAGTTGTATAGGGTCGATAAGGTTGAAATCCAGAGGATTTTGAAGGTTGTTGGTCTCTACGATCACAGAAATAAAAGGGTTTCTTCCTTCTCAAAGGGAATGGAGCAAAGGCTTGCGATAGCAAGAATGCTGCTCGCAAATCCAGAGATTCTTCTGCTTGATGAACTAACAGCAGGTTTAGATCTTGAAGGGAAAAATTCGATTCTGAGATACATTCACGAGAATTTTTCAGACAAGACGATAGTTATGGTTGGTCACAATTTTGAGGAGCTTGAGAAGATCTGTGAAAAGGGAATTTTACTGGAAAAAGAAATCAAAGCGATTGATGACCTTTCTGAGATAAAGAAGATCTATGGGGTGGTTGATTGACCAGCATACTCGCCACCTCCATCCAAATCGCGATTAAGGATCTGAAGGTTGAACTCAGAAGCAAGAGTACGCTTAACTTCATGATCCTCTTTGCTCTGCTAACCACCGCGATTTTTAGTATCTCTGTTCCCGCAAGCTTCGTGCATAGAATCGCTCCAGCACTTCTGTGGCTCGTATTCCTATTTGTGGGAATAAATGGCTATGCCAGGGCCTTTTTGAGGGAGGTTGACGAGAAAACACTTGACGGGTTGAAAATGAGTGCTGAGGCGGAGGCTATACTCTTTGGAAAGATCCTTTACAACCTATCGATAATGCTTGTAATCGAGCTAATTCTGCTTCCAATTTTCGTTGCCTTATTCGATCTTGAAATCTCAAATCCTTTACTGTTTCTCGTCTCGGTTACCTTAGGCAACGTGGGATTCGTAATCGTAACCTCATCTATGTCCGTTCTTGTGATCAAATCAAAGGCGAGGGAGCTTTTACTTCCGGTCATCCTCTTTCCATTGCTCTTCCCCATTATTACATCAACTATTTCAGCCATCTCGGCTTCGATTATAGCTGAATCTTACGATGTCAAAGGATCCCTGCTGCTAATTCTGATATATTCAGCTGTAATGCTCATCGTATCCTCCCTCACGATAGGGGATGCAATAACTGAATGAGATTTTAGTTAATCAAAAACCTTTAAAAATAAAAATAAAACTAAGTTAAAAATAATCAAAATCAAAAAATCAGGGTCTTGAAACTATAGAGACTGCAGCAACGGAATATGGTCCTCCCAAGTTGTGAGCAAACCCGGTTTCTGCATCCTTAACTTGCAATCCCTCTGCCTTTCCTAAAACCTGTCTCGTCAGCTCGCAGACCATTCTCACGCCAGAAGCAGCAATGGGATGTCCAAAGGATTTCAGCCCACCATCGGGATTTATCGGGAAGTCTCCGTCTATCGCTGTCACGCCATCCCTGATTAGTTTGGCTCCCTCTCCAGGCTTGCAGAGCTGCATGTCCTGATAGTTTATCAGCTCCGTTATTGTGAAACAGTCGTGTACGATGCCAAAATCGATCTCCTTCATTGGGTCTTCAATCCCGGCCTGCTTATAAGCCATCTTCGCAGCCTTAACGGTGGCAGGGAAGCTTAAAAACGATTCGGATGGCCTTGCCCAGGGATGGATTGTTTCGACTGCCATCCCTATGGCCTTTATCACCGCATATTCATCTCCGACGAGCTTTTTTGCTATCTCAGGCCTCGTCAGCACCACAGCAGCTGCACCATCTGAAACGGCGCTGCAATCGTATAAGCCGAGAGGATAGGCAATCATTGGAGCGTTCAAGGCTTTTTCAACAGTTATCTCACTTCTGAAATGGGCTTTCGGATGTTTTGCTCCGTTGTAATGATTTTTAACAGCGACTAAAGCAAGGTCTTCTTTGTTCCAATCCCATTCCTTGAACGCCCTGTTAGCTGCTAAGGCAAACATCCCTGGTGCAGATACAGCGGGCATGTAGGGTGGGAAGATACCTTCTATGTAAGGAATCCCTCTGCTTCCATTATCCATTAACTTCTCCACTCCAGCAGCCATTACAATGTCATATGCCCCACATGCAACCGCAAAGCAGGCGTTTCTTATGTTATCCATTCCCGTAGCGCAGTAATTCTCAACCCTCGA
>QMZD01000206.1 GCA_003662985.1 Archaeoglobales archaeon
AAAAGTAGATGGAATCCTTTAAATTTAAGGATACTTTCAGTAATTCGGATTTTTTTGGGTTTGAATTACTTTATGAAACTTTATTTTACTTTACAAATCCATCAAAGATTTTATTTATCTTCAGAAAATTCAAAATGAAAATTTTCAAAAACCACCTCAGAACTCTCACTCATGATTTTATAATACAGGAAGATTTAAAAGTCATCTAGGCATCATTTCTAGAGATGGAGAAGCAGCAAACCTTTGTGATGTCTTTGACGCTCTTGGTTTCTCTCTCTTTAATTCTAGCAAGTGCTAACGCAGCATTAATCCACGGAAAGGTCTTTTCTTGGGAAACATTAGAGCCGGTCAACGGAGTTGTAGTGGAGATAAACACAACTCCCGTCCAGAAAAAAGTCACTGAAAATGGAAGCTATGCCTTTGAAGTTCCTCCCGGTAACTATAAACTTAAAGCTTACTTTGCCACAAAGAAATCAGAGCTTTATGCTGAGGAAAATGTCACGATTGTGGAAGAAGGAAAATATGTCATAGATTTGGTCCTCTTCCCAAAATTGGAGTATCCTAAAGTTGAGGATATAAATGATATAGAATTCTCTGTTGATGGTGATAACTCCAGCAATTACACCTATTTTCTCTATCTGATACCATTGATTGGGGTAATTGTCGTGCTTGCAGTTTTTATTTTTAAGTCTAAATCCAAATCCAAAGATAAAAAGCCGGACGCGGTTGAATTTAAAGAATTTAAAGAAGATGAGATTATGGGTCTTCCTGAAGATTTAAAGGAAATACTTGAAATATTGGTTAGAGAGGGAGGAAGGATTTCACAGAGAGATCTGAGGAAAAAACTTGGCTATTCGGAAGCAAAGGTTAGCCTGATGATTGCCGATCTTGAGAGGAGGGGGATAGTTGAGAAGGTGAAAAAGGGAAGGGGAAATATTATCTTCCTTGCTGATAAGTATATAAAATAAGCTTGAGAGGCTTCCTATCATTCCTATGCATCCGTTGTAACCTTTATTTCACTTTCAGACCACTCAAAAAATTTATCTTTTTTGGACATAATTGAAACATGATCTAAATGCTTCCTGAAAAGATGTTGGAGAGGGCAAAAGAAATTGCATACCTGATTGAAGAGAACGATGATATCCTCGTTGTAACCCATATCGACGCCGACGGAATAATTTCGGGCTCTATAGCAAAAATCACCCTCGATAGGTTGGGTAAAAACTGTGATGTAATGTTTGTGAAACAGCTTGGAGAATCTGAAATCGATAAAATCGCGGATGAGAGCAGATTTACCTGGTTTACAGACCTGGGAAGCGGACAGCTGGATCTGATCAGGTCGAATGTTTTTCACTTCGTCATAACGGATCATCATGTTCCTGTAGAGGACGATAACAGGCAGTTAAACCCTCATAATTTTGGTTACGATGGCGGTTACGAGCTTTCAGGAGCAACAACAACCTATTTGGTTTCAAGAATGCTTGGAAGAAGCTTATTTGCTAGGAATATCGATCTTGCAGCTCTTTCAATAGTTGGGGCGGTTGGTGACTTGCAGGATTCAAGGGAAGGAAAACTCGTTGGCCTGAACAGATGGGTTGTGGAAGAGGGTTTAACCAGCGGTACCCTTGAGGTCATCAAGGATTTGAGGCTCTTTGGGAAGCAAACTAGACCGGTTGTGAAGATGCTTGAATACACGTTTGATCCCTTTCTGCCAGGAATCAGCGGGAATGAGAGGGGAGCGATCGAATTCCTGGAGTCGCTCGGGATAAAGGTCGATGAATGGAGCAGATGGATCGATCTCACGGCTGAAGAAAGGAGAAATGTAACCTCCGCCCTTGTAAGGTTGTGCATGAACTCCAAGATGCCCTTTGCCACGATAAAGAGACTCGTTGGGGAGAGCTATCTTCTTGTAAACGAGGAGGAAGGCACTGAGTTGAGAGATGCTATGGAATTTTCGACGCTTTTAAATGCGACAGCCAGATACGGTTATGAGGATATCGGCCTTCAGGTCTGTCTTGGAGACAGAGATGAGGCTTTCAGAAAGGCAAGATCACTTCTCCAGAATCATAGAAGGAATCTTTCCAAGGGTCTAAGGCTGGTTGATGAACTTGGCATAACCGAGTTGGAAAACATCCAGTACTTCGATGCCGGTGACATGATCCTTGACACGATCGTAGGAATAGTGGCCGGAATGTGTTTTTCGAGGGCAAATCTTAACAAACCGATTATTGCCCTTGCAAAGAACGAGGAAGGCATCAAGGTTTCCGCAAGAGCTACCCAGAAGCTGGTTGATAGGGGTGTTCACCTTGCAAAGGCAATAAAACAAGTCGCCGAGAATATTGGAGGAAAAGGAGGAGGGCATAGCATAGCAGCCGGTGCTTTGATCCCTGACTCCGAGGTGGATAGCTTTCTAAAAGAGTTGGACAGGGTTATAGGGATGCAGTTGAGGTGATTTTTGCAGAAACCTTCCTAAGTTCTCTAAATCCCTAGTTTCCCATTAATGAGCCCATAGTTAAAACTCCGAAAGAATTATAAGGAAATTTTTACAAAAGGCAAAATTGAGGTTTTCGTTATGCCGGAGAAAATAAGGGATAGGGAACATCACGAAAGGCTTTTTAAAGCATCTTTGAGCCCGTACAGGCGACAAATTGTCGCTGCAATTGGAATCCATGGAAAAACGAGAGAAGAAATACAGAAGGAACTCAATCTAACCGATTTTCAGTTGAGGTTCAATCTTGACTGGCTGATAAAAGAGGGCTTTGTTGTGGAGGAGGAAGGAGTACTCAAACTAACAGACGATGGGATAGAACTATTGGAGGCTGGGTAATCTTTTTTATCTGTATTCCGACTTTAGTTTCTGTATCTTGGTTATGATTGGCTTTTGTTGGTTTTTATTAGCTCTTATCATCTATTTTATTAGCTTTATTACCTTTTTACCCTCTTTACCCTTTTTATTTGTCTAACCAAGTTCGATCCTTAAACTTAAACTACAATAACCCTCACATCAGAATGAAAATAATAGAAAGAAGGAGAGCCGTCAGAATACCTGCTGGAAGGAGGCTTCTGTAAACTCTAAAGATCTCCGCTTTGTAGTATTCCGAGCTCAAGACAAGGCATAGGTGGAGTGGGGAAAGCATGACACCAAGGTAACCTGCTCCAAACACGAGCATGAAATTTTTGTAGACGATGTTGCCCACACCGGTGAAGGTTGTTAAGAGGGGTAAAGCTATTGAGGCATAGCTTATCTCCACTCCCGTTGAGAATCCTATAATGAAGGATAGAAGAAATGAAGCAATTGCAGGCGAGAAGTTCCACTCGTTGAGGTGCTGGAAGAATATCTCTGCTGATCCTGTGTACTCTATAAGGTTTTTGTAGATCATGACGGCGAATATTAAAATGATTATCTTGAGATCAATAGTTTTTTTGAAAATTGAGGTTAAGTCCTTTAGCTTCACTCTTTTATGGATGAAGAGAACTAAGAGGGCAAAGATTAGGGTTACAAGCAAATCCAACTTGAATATCAGGCTGCTAAAGGCGACGATTATAACCGGATAGAATGAGTAGATCATTTTCCAGAAATTTTTCCAGCTGAAGTCGAATTTCATTTCTACCCTTCCAAAGATTCTCGTTATGAGGAATCCTGAGGCAATAGAGATAATTGCTATCGGATAGGTTGCCCGAAACACCTCAAAGAAAGGTGCATTGACGACTGCAGCTCCTACAATGAAGCTTGGATATAGGGGCCACACGGTTACCCACGGATGCCTGAACCAGTAGTTTATGTAGGTAGCCCTTTCAGGACTTACATCAAATTTCTTAACGAGATTGACGAGCATTACGGCAGAGATTAGAGCGCCCCCGGGCATTGGAAGCAAACCAACGATCATAGGAATCAAGAGTAAACTAAGCATTCCAGTCATCTTTGCAACCGAATTCGTTAGGTTATCAAGGAGCTTGAAATATTCCATCGAATAACCAAGGGTGAAAGCTAGAATTACGATTGAAAGGAGTTTTAGAGTTTGAATTGATGTTGCAGAGATAAAAATCTGATTGAAAGTCTCTAAGCCTATTGTCAGTATTCCGAGCAAGATTGCTCCCACTAAGATGGATACACTTATGTTTATGAAGCGGATCAGCGACAGAAT
>QMZD01000207.1 GCA_003662985.1 Archaeoglobales archaeon
CTTCAGTTGTAATCGGTCTCAATGTGAAGCTATCAACTAGGGTTATGATGTCGGGTACGCTCACCTTTTCAGACTGATTCTCCACAGCAAGATATTCGTTCTGGAAAATAATCTTGGTCTTTTCATCTCCTATAATTTCTGCTTCTCCTCCGTAAAATCTTCCGAATTTCATTCTTTTGACTTTATCAACTTTCCCTTTTTGCATAGCTCTTTCGTAAATTTGCAAATTTCTTCCAGCTTTGATTCAGGGGGTAAATCGGATAAAAGAATTTCTCCTATCTCCATCGCTTTTGAGAGGGTATTTTTAATTGCAGCCTTTTTCAGCTCTTTTCCAGTCATCGCATAGCAGGATATCCATGAATACCCACCCATCAACCTCGTTACACCCCTAGCAAACCACTCCCCGTATTCATTGTTTATCGAATCCACGAATATCGTATTCCCTTTTTCATCAGAGATCGCCATAGGAGTGATGGAAATTCCGAAAACGTGGAAAGTCGTCATTTGAAGCTCGGGAAAGGCCCTTCCCATTCCGTCGGCATCCACAATCGGTATCCCCATTTTCGCTCCTACTGCTAGCCACCTGCCTCAATCGGCATCGTCACATACACTTCTTTTCCCAAGTGCTCTCCCAAAGCCTTGAAAGCGTTGATTATCTCGGTCCCTCTGGGAAGTTTTTCCACGATAACAGTCGGAGTACCATCCCCGCTGAAGGGATGATAAGGGCATCTTTGGGCACCTCTTCCACATCCACCACGTTTATCTCGTATCCTTCTTCCAAGGCTTGAATTGCCGTCAGTTTTCCAATGTATGGGTCTCCTCCACCTCCAGTTCCAAGAATTGCTGCCCCTACTGCTAGATTTTCAATGGCTTCCTTATCCAAGCTTCTCACAAAATCCCTCCGTTTTATTCTCAATTTACGAAATGTTTTCTCATAATGTTTAAAGTTTGTTGGAATATTTTTTCTCACGTTGTAAAAGTGCTCTGAAGCACCATTTAACCTCTTTATTAGGTGGTTAGCACTTTCTATTGAAAAACAGAAGGACAAATATGGAGAAAATTGAAAGAAGAGCGGCAAAATTAAAGGCCATTTGTATTCCATGAACACCTCCGCCGAATAGATCGTAAATTGCCCCTGAAACTAAGGGTCCGATAATCCTGCCAAGACTTTTTGATGCAGAAAGGGTTCCCATGAGCTGTCCCATCCCACCATTTCTCCCCTCCACAGCCACTATGGCTCCAATTGCAGGAATAGCAAGAGCGCTTGAAATCCCAAGAAATATGCTCAGTACCAATAGTATTGAAATTTCGGATATTCTAGGTATAATAAAAAGAAGAATTGCGCTAAGGGTAGCTGATAGGGTAATGGGATACATTGCTCCTATTCTGTCGGAGAGTTTTCCTGAAGAGGGTTGGATTATTGCAGAAACGAACAGATTTAGTGAGATTAATGTACCAATAACTCCAGCGGTGTATCCAACCAACCCGAGATAAATTGGAAGAAAGCTAAGAATACTTCCCCTTCCCATTGAGTTTATGAATCTGAAGAGGAGAGCTCCCAGGATCCTGATATTGATCTTTCCAGCCTTACTCTCCCTTCTTTTTGTCTCATTCTCTGGAAAGGTGAAAAAGACGAGGAAAAGCGTTGCAAATCCAATCAGACTTATTGCAAGGAAGGTATATTTAAATCCAAATAGATCTGATACGGCCCCTCCTATAAAAGGTCCTGAAGCCATGCCCAAGAAAAGAGAGCGGTTAAAGATTCCCATGGTATATCCTTCCTCTCCCTTTGATGAAAAATCTGCTGCAGCAGCCATTGCGACAGGAATTATCATTGCAGAGCTCATTCCATGCAAAAATCTAACGACAGAGAGTTCTTCTGGTGTACTGGATATGATGTAAAGCAGCGATATGAATGAATACAAAATTAGGCCTGAAATTATTATCTTCCTTCTTCCGTATTTGTCGCTAAGCTTTCCGGCTATAGGTAGAAAGATCAGCCTAGAAAGGGAGTAAGCTGAAAATATAACCCCTATCCATAGCCCTGTTGCCCCTAAGGATTCGGCAAAGATTGGAAGTAAGGGTGCAATTACCCCCACACCAACCATTACCGTAAATGCGGAGAGAGATATCGCATACAATCTGCGGTTTCGCACAAATCTTGATCTGAACCTTGCCTACTTATCTATTGCGAAAAGACCATTATAACCAACGATCAACTCATCGATCGAACTAATCGATCAAACTAAAGCGCTACCTGAGCCACCTGAGCCGTCATCTTTTTCATCTGCCTGACTTTCTCTAGATGAGCCTTGCCTTGGAGGAAGACAAGAATGATAAATAACCCCACTAGAGGGAAGGGAATCGCCGAGAGAAAAACGTGATGCAGACTCTCCATGAAAGCCTCTACCATCCCTATAAGCGGTGAGGTAATTCCAAAGCTTGCGATGTATTTCAGAATCATCATTTGACCGGGATTAGGAAGCTGGTTTCCGTAGCCGGGAATCAGATCGTTCATTTTTCCTGTTAAAAGAACTCCTCCAAAGGTTATGCCCATCGCCTGTGCGAGGTTGTTCATCGTGTTAATCGTGCCGCTCGTCATTCCAGCTCTCTCAATTGGAATGGAAGCCATGACTACGTTTAAGGCTGGAGCCATGAGCATTCCAAGGCCTATCCCAAGGAAAGAGAGCACGGGAGTGAGCTCCCAGAACGTCACACCCACTTTAAGATCGCTGAGCAAATACAAGCCGATAGTGAAAATTGAGGGACCGAGAGTCATCATTATTTTCGGATTTATCTTATCACTCAGCCTTCCAGCTATTGGAGCTACTACGGTGTTCATTATTGGAATTGCGACGAGCCAATAACCTGATTCTTCAGCAGTTAGACCCTTAATTCCTTGAAGAAAGAAGGGAAGAAGGAAAAGGGAGGTTGAGACACCCATCATTATGAAGAACAGGGCAACGATCCCGGCCGTGAAGTTTCTTATCCTGAAAAGGCGTAGGTCGAGTAGAGGATACTCATAGGTGATTTCTCTGACAGCAAAGGCGATTAGGTATGGGAAGGAGATTATGAAGGAAGCTATTGTCTTTTCCGAATCCCAGCCCCAGTCTTGGCCTTTTATTATTCCAAGGGTGAAAAATCCGAGTCCTATCGCGAGCAAAATTAGACCTGGAAAATCTATCGGCTCGCTTATCCTTTTTCCAAGGGTTGGAAGCAGAAGTAGACCCAAAGTTACTCCAACGATTCCAATTGGAACATTTATGTAGAAAACCCAGTGCCAGCTGAAATGAGTTGTGAGCCACCCTCCGAGTATCGGCCCAAGGCTAAAAGCTGTTGCAATGAGGATCGCATTCACGCCCATTGCCGCCCCTCTTTTACCTAGAGGAAACAGCTCGGTAATCAGGGCTATGCTGTTACCCATCATTATAGCTCCACCAATAGCTTGCAGAACTCTGAAAGTAATGAAAGAGCCGATACTCCATGATTCAGCACAGAGATAACTTCCTAATGCGAAAATTCCCATTCCTGTTGCGTAGAGCAAATTCCTTCTGACCATATCTCCGATCTTTCCGAAGGTTATTAGCAGAATAACTAGGGTGATTAGATAAGCATTCAAAATCCACTGCACGTCCGAAGCCTTTGCGTTGAATTCCTGCGATATACTCGGAAGAGCTACGTTTAAAATGCTCACATCGAGAAGAACCATGAAAACTCCGATTGCAACCGGAATAAGTGATACCCATGGATTATAATCCGGATTTGTTTGATTGAAGGGTTTAGTTTGTTTGGGGTTCATACTTCTAGGAATCCTATCCATTTTCAGAGTTCTTTATCCATTTATCTGCTCACTTAGCTTGCCTTTTACGCTTCCTCGCAAATCTTACTGCGACGATTATGGCTATGACAGCTAGAATTAGTGCTCCGGCAATTAAAGGAGTTACTACAGGCCTCTCCTTAACCTCAACCGATGTAACTATTTCGTCCGAAGTATGCATGTATCCTTGGCTGTCGCGATATTCGAGCTGAATCTTTACCGGAAACATTCCCTCTCCGGCATCTTTGTCGACTTCAATTCTGAATTTAGCAATTGCCGTGTCTCCAGGATTCATCTTGCCTATGAAGTAC
>QMZD01000208.1 GCA_003662985.1 Archaeoglobales archaeon
AGTATATCCTTCACTTCTGGGAGGAGCTCCCTTCCTTCTAGACCGCCTTTTAACACACTAATCCCACTTTTTGGATCTTTGAATCTAACAAATGGTTCTAGCCACTTTCCAACATTATCAACATAGATCTGATGTATCGTCCAGGCAGAATCGATTCCTGGCATCCATACGATTTTTCCACCCATTTTTATGGCAGCCTCAACGGCTATCGGGTTTAACCCACCAACAGAATAATTTAAAGCTATGCCACCGATCGATTTCACTCCTGGTACGATTTTGTTAACGAGGTATGCTCTGTCAGCCGTTATCGTGTTATGATCTTTAAACACCACAGCCTTCATCCCATAGCCTCTAGCATCCTTTGCAATCTCAATCATATCCTGACTTCTTTGAACCGTGTCGGGAAATGCGTGAATGTGAAAATCCACTGCTCCAATTAATAGCTCTCTTGCTACTTCTGCTAAATTTTCGTTCATGTTAACCACTCAAACTCTATAAAGCTCTTTCTAGAATTTCTGCAATGTCCATCACTGCAATTTCATAGTTCCTTGTTTTTACAGCATCATCTAGCATGTTCAGGCATACTGGGCATGCCACTGCAACGATTTCTGCCTCTTTCTCTTTCGCTTGGTCGAGTCTTGTCAGGTTCATCCTAATATCTTCTGGTTGGTAAAACAACCCTGGTCCCCCTCCACCACAGCAGAATGAGAATTCTTTGGATTTCTTAAATTCTCTCAGTTCAAGTTCTGGTATGCTTTTGAGTATATCTCTCGGGGCATTGTATATCTCGTGTCTCCTTCCCAAATAACAGGGATCGTGGTAAATCACATTCTTGTTAAATTTTCCGGTTATTTTGATCTTCCCAGTTTTCAACAGCTCGGAGATAAAAGTGGTGTAGTGGTGAAATTGAATATCTAGGTTTGGATAATAAGAGATGAAGGCATCATAATCGTGGGGTGATAGACATATTACTTCCCTAATATTATTCTCTTTGAATGTCTTTGTGTTCTCCTCAACCATGGTTAGAAATAGACCTTCCTCACCCAACATTCTGGCTAAGGCTCCACTGTCTCCTTCCTTACCACCCAACATACCAAATTCTACACCAGCCTTTTTTAGAACATTAATTAAAGCCTCTGCCATTTTTGTAGCCCTCTCTTCATACGGAACCATTGAACCTACGTAAAGTATTGTATCCTTTTCATTTTCAACATCCATATCCTTTACCCAGCGATCCTTAGCCTCAACAGTTCCTCCATATGGATTCCCAAATTTTGTAAGATTCTCGAGTATATCTCTGAGAACTGGTGGAATCAACCCCTCCTCCACCTTTGCGGATCTCAACAACTCTGCCATGGTTGCTCCACTAACTTTAGTCCTTCTAGTACCCTCTCTTTTTATTTTTAAAGGGGTATTTTGGGAGCAATTCCATTCACACCATCTGCACTCGGTACAACCGTAGATAACATCATCAGGGATGTCTTGCAGTTTTAAGCCATTTCTGAGAAGTTCTAGTGCGATTTGGGAGAGTCCTCTAGCGCTGAAGCTTTCTTTTCTAGTCTCGAAATAGGCCGGACACCCCTCAACACACAATCCACAATAGCAGTTAACACAAGTCCAAAGAATAGGCTCGTAATCATTGAGTGAGAATAAATTATAAGTTTCCATAGTCTCGCCTCCTAGAATATCACTTTAGGATTCATGATGTTTTTAGGATCTATAACCCTCTTAATAGCCCTCATGAGCTCATAGTAATCTTCTCCAAGTTCTCTTTTTCTAAGGTCAACTTCCATATCTCTTGGAATAAAGTTATGGGTGGCCGTTAGGGAACCATTGTAACGCCATATTATATTGGCCCATTCTGCAAACCATTGCTTAAACTCATTGCGAGCCTCATCATCGAATTTCTTTAGATTTGCCAGCCACTGCCCCCACAGTTTGGTATAAGACAGATCTGTTGGAACCGGCTCACCTGGGCTGAGAACTCTCATGCTATCAGCTAAAGCAGGATAATGTTCACCATCTTCCATCTTCCTCAGATGCTCTAAATGTTCCTCGTACATTTTAATCAGATTTCCATCGGGTATTCCTGGGTCGTAGGGTACAATTCTATCGCCCATCCCGCCTTTCTCTATTCTTTCAGTACCTATAGCACCCATACCCATATATTTCTCCATGCTTTCATGCATTCTCCCAATAAATGTCGTTTCAGGCAGATCCTCGCTCCAGTAACCATTGTGCTCAGAAACTACTCTTTTAACAAGTCTTTCAGTTGCCTCAACAACCTCTGGGTAACCTAGGATGTGGTAGTCTGTTAAAGCAGCCACTTCTTCAGGCCAGTCCAGCTCCAGAATCGCTTTTACTGCTTGGCTCAGTAGCCATTTATGGTATGATTTAACTCTCCAAACACCAGCCGAAAGCATTAGAGGACGCTTAAGATCGATATAAGTCTTGAAAGCATCTCTCCAGTCTTTAAAAGCGGAAATTCCGTATATGTATTTAGGTGGAGGATCTATGAACCTCTCTGTTAACTTTGTGATTATCCCTAGGGTTCCTCTAGAACCAATGAATAGATCTTTAAGGTTGTATCCCACAACCGATTTAGTTGGAAATCTGGTACCTCTCCCCAACCAAACAGCTTTTGCATTAGGTAAAACAACTTCTAACGCCTTGATATGATTTCCTGAGCTACCCCACCTGCCTTCAAATTTATTGTATCCATGCAAAGCAGCTCTAGAACCCATTTGAGAGGCTCTGTTCATTGTTGGGAACTCTAGGGACATGTAACCTTTTTCTGCCAGGAAGTTGATAAAATCAACGGCTCGCATTCCAGCTTCGACTGTGATTCGATAATTCGATTCATCAAAATCTACAATTTTATCCATTCTAGCTAGATCAACAGCTATACATCCATACATCCCTTCTGCGCCATACGTGCAAGTTCTGCCACCTTGAGGAACTATTGGTATCTCGTATTTGTCTGCTACTCTAACAACCATCTGAGTTTCCTCAACGGTTTCTGGGTAAACTACACAACCAGGAGTAAATTTATCCCACTCAGAATGCAAAAGAATCTCGGGTCCGTGGGTAAACCTGTGAACAATTCTTGTTGCTATATCATCTGCCACCTTCTTCTTTCCTAGATTATCTTTTAGTTCATCTATTGCTTCTTGTTTTGCTTCCATCATTTCCGTCACCTAATTTTAAGGCTGTTCCTATGAGTAGTACTCAGGCGCATGCTTAAAATGGGCAAAAACATTTGGATCATGTCCAGGAATTACCTTAGCAGAATGGACCTTTTCAAGTGCCTTGACTTTTCTTACACTTTTGAACCAGGAATTCATGTCTCTAATGAGCCATCCTTGCGGTTTAACAAGCTCGTAGTTATCTTTGTAAAATGCAAGGTCGGAAATGAATATCCAACTTCCTGTATCCTTTAAATCAACTCTCATTGCCATGGTACCGGGTGTATGGCCAGGGATATGATATAATGTAATATCTTTAAACAATTCAACCTCATTTTCATGAACTGGCCTCCAGTTAAACCCAAAGTCTAAGTAATGTGGAATGTAGGCGCCAAAATCTTGCTTTGTAGCAACTGCATAGAATGCATATTTTAGTTCCTCTTCATGGACGTAGATTGGTATGTCTTTCCCTCTAAAGAACTCGAGTCCACCCGCATGGTCAAGGTGTAGGTGTCCGAGGATAATAGCAGAGACATCGTCGATTTTATAACCGACTTTCTGCAATATATTGTCTAGGCGATTTTCATCTGTGTATTCAGTTATTGGAAATACGCTGTAAACTTCTTTTGGCCACAATTCTTTGTAGTTAGGCGCAGGACCGACTTCGTAAATGATTAAACCCTCTGTGGGATGGTCAATCAAAATTCCTTCCATTTGTATTCTTAAAAATTTGTGTTCTGGGGACGGTTGTTCTAAAGTAGCGCATGCACCGCCTTCAAAGAACCACCCTTCTTCTGCAGTAAGTACACCAAAGTTTAGAAAATACATCTTCATGATCCATCTTTATCATTTTTAATATTTAAAGCTTTCGGTACTTAAAACCGAAATTTAAATATTAAAACAAATAGGGTATTCCACTAACTCACTATTTAATC
>QMZD01000209.1 GCA_003662985.1 Archaeoglobales archaeon
ATAATAATAGTCAAAATTCCTCTATGTTGAGTCTGTTAATAACTTCTCTTTTTAACCCAACCTCATACAATTAAAGTTATAAATACCACCTGTCTCATAAACTATAGTCGTTCCAATGGGGGGGCTTTAACAAGTTTGAAATTTCAAGTAAACCTAAAATTAGAAGGTGATAATGTGGAAATCTCATGCATGGTCATTTCCCATAAAAAAGCATCGATTGATGTTCTAGAAAAGGTTTGGCAAAGAGATTTGAGAACCGCTATTGAGAAACTACTCTCCTTTAATGAGATATCCGAATGTGCAGTTTTGCTCACATGTAACAGAGTTGAGTTTTATGTTGTTGGAAAAGACACCATACAAACTCTGGAAAGGTTCTCATCTCAATTTGGGATCAAAAAAGACTATATCGAATACTTAAAGAACGATGATTGCTTAAGACACATCCTGAGAGTTGCTTCAGGCCTTGACTCGATGATGGTTGGAGAGGACCAGATTCTCGGTCAGGTTAGAGAGTACTACCATCTCAGTGAGGGTCTGGGAGGTGTAGGAGAAATTCTGAGCATGGTTTTCAAGAAAGCAATTAATACGGGAAGAAAGGTCAGAAACCTCACCCAGATTAACCAAGGCTCGATAAGCATAGGTTCTGCAGCAGTTGAACTTGCAGAGGAGGTTCTAAATGGCCTAGATGGAAAGAACGTTTTACTCATAGGAGCTGGAGAGATGGGAAGCTTGGTTGCAAACGCAATTGCAAACAGGAAGGCTTGTACAGTGTTAATAGCGAATAGAACCTTCAAAAAAGCCGAAGAACTTGCAAAGAAGATTGGAGGGGTCGCTGTTAAATTTGATAGACTTGAAAAATGTCTTCTCGATTCGGATGTCGTAATATCCGCAACCTCGGCACCCCATTACATCATTAGAAGAGATTTGCTGGAAGGAGTCATGGAAAAAAGAGAAGACGATAGAGGTATTCTAATCATAGATATCGCCTTACCAAGAGATGTAGAAGAGAGTGTCGGAGAAATCCCAGGAGTCATCCTGCACACAATTGATGATCTGAGAGCTATAAGTGAAAGAAATCTTAAAAGAAGACTGGAGAAAATACCCCAAGCTGAGAAGATAGTCGAAGAGGAGTTTCTGAATCTAAAGAACATGCTGAAAGAATTAAGAGCGAATTTAGCCATAAGCCTTATGTATTCCTCGGCTGAAAAAATAAAAAGGGAAGAAATATTAGAGCTCTACAACAAGATCTCCGCTAGATATGAAATCAACGAAAGCATTTTACCGATCCTTGAGGATTTTGCGAATTCATTTATCAAGAAATTTCTCCGAGTTCCCACGATAAGACTCAGAGATGCCGCAAAAAACGGAAGGCCTGAGATAATCGAACATGTGGAGTACCTCTTTGGGGGTGGGGAGTTTGTTTCCAGTAATAAGGATGAGAAGACTGAGAAAAGACCCGCTAAGGGACATTTTCAGGGAAGTTGAAGTCAAAAAGAAGGATTTAATCGTTCCTGTTTTTGTGGATGAGAACTTAAAAAAGCCGGTTGAGATAAATTCAATGCCCTCCTACTTCAGAATTCCCCTTTCCGATGTTACCGAAGAGATAAAAAACTGTCTGGAGATGGATCTCAATTCATTTATCTTCTTCGGAATTCCTTCATATAAAGATGAAAGAGGAAGCTCAGCCTTCGACAGAGAGGGAGTAATTCAGAAAGCAGTCAGAGTGATAAAAAAGGAGTATCCCGAGGCGATTGTTGTTACGGATGTATGCCTTTGCGAGTACACAACCCATGGCCATTGTGGACTCGTGAAGGATGGCAAAATTCTGAACGATCCAACGCTTGAGCTCATCGCAGAGACTGCATTGAGCCATGCCGAAGCCGGAGCGGACATCGTTGCCCCTTCAGGAATGATGGATGGGATGGTTAAGGCGATAAGGGAAAAGCTCGATGATCATGGCTTTGAAGACATTCCTATAATGAGCTATTCCGCAAAGTATGCATCCAATTTCTACTCTCCATTCAGAGAGGCTGCAGACTCTGGTTTTGCTTTTGGTGATAGAAAAAGCTACCAGATGGACATCCACAACAGCAATGAGGCTTTAAGGGAAATCGAGCTGGACATCAAAGAAGGAGCGGATATTGTGATGGTTAAGCCAGCTTTAGCTTATCTTGATATCATCAGGAGGGTCAAGGAGACCTTTAACATTCCTTTAGCCGCTTACAATGTAAGTGGAGAATACAGTATGGTGAAGGCGGCCGAAAAGAACGGCTGGCTTGATGGCAAAGCGATCGCCTATGAGATTCTTACCTCTATAAAAAGAGCAGGGGCGGATTTAATCATAACCTATCACGCGAAAGAGCTGGCTGAAATGCTTGGTTAATCCAGTTAATCCAAATGGGTGATTTTATGGATGTTATGGATGTACCGAATTTTGCAGAAAAACTGGTTGAATCTGAAAAATTGTACGAAAAAGCTTTGGAATTGCTTCCAGGTGGGGTTAGTAGTCCTGTCAGAGCGGTAAAACCGTATCCATTCTATACAAGCCACGCAAAGGGATCGAAGATTTATGATATTGATGGAAATGAGTACATCGACTGCTGCATGGCCTATGGACCTTTAATCCTGGGCCACGCGCATCCCACGATCAAGGAAGCGATAGAGGAACAGATAGAGAAGGGATGGCTTTACGGCACTCCAATAGAACTTGAGATCAAGTTTGCTAAGCTGATAAAAAGTCTTTATCCCTCAATAGAGATGTTGAGGTTCGTTAACTCTGGTAGCGAAGCTACGATGGCTGCCATAAGACTGGCAAGAGGATTCACAGGGAAAAAGAAGATAGTAAAAGTTGAAGGGAGCTTTCATGGTGCCCATGATGTAGTTCTGATCAAAGCAGGAAGCGGGGCAACAACCCATGGCATTCCAAACTCCGCTGGAGTACCGGAGGAATTCGTTGCCAACACCTTGCAGGTGCCTTACAACGATGCCCAAGCTTTATCCGATCTTTTGGAGAAGAACCCAGACGTTGCATGTTTCATTCTTGAGCCCGTAATGGGGAATTCCAGCTTGATTTTACCTGAGAAATCTTATTTGAAGGAGGTAAGAAAAATAACAGCTGAGAACGACGTTCTTCTTATCTTCGACGAGATAATAACCGGATTTAGACTCGCAGCCGGAGGAGCTCAGGAATATTATGGTGTTAAGGCTGATCTAACAACCCTTGGCAAGATAGCCGGAGGCGGACTTCCGTGTGGGATATTCGGCGGGAAAAAGGAAATAATGAAAAAGATTGCTCCTTCGGGAGATGTTTATCAGGCAGGAACGTTCAGCGGGAATCCTCTCACGCTTTCGGCTGGCTATGCTGCGGTGAGCTTTATCGTTAAAGAGAAGATCCACAACTATCTCGAGAAGATTACAAACCATGTTAGAGAGGGCGTTAACGATTTCGTTTCAGCAAAGGTTATGAACGTTTCCGCAGACTCGATAGCTTCGATGTTCTGCATCTATTTCGGCGATAAGCCTTTGAACTACAACGAGGCGTTAAAACTGAACTCAGCTTTATTCATCCAATTCTTCTGGAAACTTCTTGAAAAGGGCGTCTTCTTCCCTCCCTCTCAGTATGAGACCTGCTTCATGTCCTATAGCCACAGCGAAGAAGATTCAGAGAGAGTCACGGAGGCTGCAATAGAATGCCTGAAAGAATTGTTGTAGGAACAAGGGGAAGCAAGTTAGCTCTTGCTCAAGCAGAGAGGGTAATTTACCAGCTCAAGAAGGCTGGAAAGGAGGTAAAAATCCAGATAATAAGAACACCAGGCGACATAATGAAAGATAGGCCCCTCTACGCTTTCAAGCGTTCTGGTGCTTTTGTGAGGGCAATCGATCAGGCTTTAGCGGATGAAGAGATTGACGTGGCTGTTCACAGCATGAAGGATGTTCCAACAGACAGGGTTGAAGGAACTGTAATCGCAGCGGTGCTGGAAAGAGAAAGCCCATTCGATGCTTTCATATCGAGAAATGGAAAGTGGATCGAAGAGATGGACAGCGGGGCTGTAATAGGCACCTCAAGCCTGAGAAGGATAGCCCAAGTAAGGAGATTAA
>QMZD01000210.1 GCA_003662985.1 Archaeoglobales archaeon
TAAGAATAGAAAGACAGATAAATATTCTTTATTTTGTCATCCTTGCTTTATTTATCTTATTTTATCTCACACCTCTTCGCAAATGTAGGTTATCTCGTCGTCCATGATGGAGAAAACCTTGTAGAGGATCCCATGATAGTTTATCCTTGCTCCTAACTTTCTTTTAAACATGTTCCAGGCGTATTCGTCAATCTCGAACTCAAAGGGGTACTTGACATCTTTCAAAATGAGCCCGTAAGGTGGTGAGGGCTCCATCCTCTCATAGTACTTTTCCGGCTCAAGCATCGATTCGAGCCAATCGATATCTCTCATCCCCTTTCCTATCATCTCTAAAGCCGTTGCCAAATTTCTAACCATATTCCATGTAAATGCGTTTCCTTCAAACTCGATTGTAATGAATCTCTCATCTATCCTTACTTCAACGCTCTTCAGAGTCCTTATGTTGCTTGCAGTCTCTCCAAACTTCTTTGTAAAATTGGAAAAATCATGGGTGCCTTCGATGATTGAAGCAGCTTTTCTCATTGCAGAAACATCGATGCCTTTTTTGGCCATGATGTAGGAGTAGACTCTTGAAATCGCATCCCTTCTGGGATCAAATCCATCATCAACTTTTGCCCATGCCCAAATGGTGATGTCCTCTGGAAGCTTGGAGTTTAGTATTCGGGGTATGAACTTTTTTGATTCCTCAACATCGATGGCGAAAACGTTCCCCAAAGCATGGACTCCGGCATCTGTTCTGCTCGAACACCTGTATCTTGCAAGCCCGGGTTCTATGCCAACTTCCTCAAAGGCCTTGAAAAGCTCACCCTCTACAGTTCTGAGGTTGGGCTGGTACTGCGAACCGTAAAATTTCTCCCCGAAATAACCGAATTTGAAAGCCAGCCTCATGTTCAGTAAGCTTTTAGTTTTTAGTTTTTCAATTTTAAAGTTTTTAGTTTAAGTTTAAGTTTAAGTTCGTGAACTCCCGAGAGTAACGACATACGAGGTCTACACTTTCTTTTCCAATAGAGATGAAACAAACTCGTTCACCGTGTTTATCTTTCTTTTCAGGACCTCTTTAACGTTTTTCTGGCCCTGGTAGTATCCCACGGCAGCTCCAACGATGAACAGGAAATCGATATCATCGAGTTGGTATTTGTCTTTAATCTCAAGCAGCTTCTCAGCTCTGCTTGCAGGCAAGCCATCGACGGTCTCCTCTTCAGCTTTGTCAAGTTTCTCCAGTAACCTTTCATCTACACTCCAGCTACTTCTTAGCTCCTCGAAGGCATCCCATAAAATTGACTTCTTCATTTGAACATCCATCTCCACCACCTCTTGCTAACTAATTTTGTTAAATATAAATGTTTATCCCTTCATTTTCACATCATGATTTTTGTAGGTTGAAATTATTTGCTAAAGATTTATATTACCAGTTGTTCCCGGGGGATACTACCGTGACACCGGTGGAAATAGAAATGCTTCGTAACAAACCTCCCGGAGCGAGATGCAATACCCTCGTTGAGAACTTAATGGAGGTTGTGGCGGAGATCATCGATGATATGAATTTAGAGTTGACTATAAAAATTACATTCTCCAAGGAAGCAAAGGCTCTGGCTCTTAAGATAAACGGAGATGTGATTGGTGAGGATTTAACCATGGAAGAAATTGTTGAAAAATTCTTTTCTGAGGTACTATCCGAGATAGTACTATCTGCTGTAGCTTAAAAAATCTGCGTTTTTGGTGATGTCTTTGAAAAAGCAGAATTTTCCATCTAGTTTAATATCAAGTTTATACTAATGCTGAGACCTGATATTATATCTGGAAAATATTCGGAAAATGAAATTGAAAAATTTAGCCAGAATAACATGATTGTAGATTATAAAAAATTAAGTGTTTCTAAATGCAATAAAGGTAACTCATTATTATAACAATGAGCATTATTATTTATATGTAAGGGTAAAGTTTATATCCATTTTATCGAACGATCCTCTATGAAAAGACTGGTGTTGTTCTTGGCACTCATGATAATGCTCGCATATCCAGCGGCTGCTTGGAATTGCTACGATAAGGATGAAAGTAATTTACATAAAGCTGATATAAACTGGCTTTATGGAACTGCTGTTAGTAATAATGATTTGAAATTTGAAGTAGATTTGTACAAAGATTCCGATGACTATGGAGCTGCAAATCCAACCATAGCATTAACGTTCTTCGATACAAAGCCGGGAGGGAGAAATATCCCTGGCTTGGGCGTGTACGGGGCAGACAAGATGGTCGTGATCGTGTGGTGGCAAGGAATTCTTGGTTGGCATGGGGTAGGATTCGTCTTTAAGTGGGATGAAAATAATAATAAGTGGAAATATGAAAGCTGTTTATTAAAGAAATGTCTGGGATTAAATAAATGTAATAACCTCGTTGTAAACGGCGACGACAACTTCTACTACTACATCAGTGGTGTAAGTGAAAATAATCTTGAAGGCAACGTTGTCCAGTTTACGGCTTATGATTTCCGATTACCAAATGGTGCATCTGAGATTATAGATTTTATTGAAGGATGGATACAGGCAGGACATCCAGATATGAATTGTGAAATAAATTATGACAGGAATAATGATCAAATAAGTGTAACTCTCTCTTATGACCTATCGTCTGGCATCACAAAAAGCTTAACCGTGCTAACAACCAAAGCAGACAGAGCTCCCGATCCTGTACAACCAATCCCAGAGTTCTCTCCATTGGCATTGATTGGAGCAGTTGCTGGAGTAATTGCCCTAGTATACGTAAATAGGAAAAAATGATGTGACTTTTTATATTGACATCCTCTATTTTAATCTTTTAAACTCTTTTAATTCCTACCTAAACAATTAACTTTCAACTTTCGAGAGAATGATTAGATCATCATTACAAAAATGAACCCACCTCTAAATTCTACTGTTTACAGCTCTCGCACTGTTTCGTCGCGTGATAGTACTGGTAAGAAAGATGATAAGCTTGAAATCTGGTAATGGAAAATCAGTGGCGAGTAACGATCAATAACGCTTGATTATCCTATTGATATATTGATATATCTCTCGCTTGGACTATCTGTTGATGTACCTCTCAACAACCCCAAGCAAGTCCTTTTTCGTAAAGGGTTTATTCAGAATTTCTAGTGCTCCACTTGCGAGCAAATCCTTGCCCCATCTTCTCCCAAACCCAGTAACACCAACTATTTTGGCTTCGGGATCGATTTCAATCATTTTCTTTGTAGCATCTATTCCACTCATTCCTGGAAGAGCAATATCCATAAGCACGATGTCTGGTTTGTAGGTTTCGTATATTTGAACAGCCTCTTCCCCGTTGGTTGCGATGATCACGTCGTAATCTGAGAGCATCAGGCTAAATATTTCCGCCAAACCAACGTCATCTTCAACGATCAGGATTTTTCCATTCTTAACTAAACTTTCGGTCATGTTCACTTTCTTGTCCATACACTCTATTTCGTCTCCCTTAGTCCATCTTCTCAACTCACCTCTTAGAAAGTCCCTTACGATCTCAGATTCGAGCCATCCTTCATCAAGCTTCCTTATGACCTCCTCAATTCTGTTGACAAACTCCTTGAATTGCAGCTGCAATCCCTCATCGTCAATTCGCATCTCAGTCAGCCCTAGTATCCCTGCGAGTGGATTACGAATGTGATCGGCAAGGATTGCAAATTGCTCTATATTTTGTTCGATCTGCTCGTAGGCTCTCTTTTTAAGCTCTTCAAGCTCGATTGTTTTTATCTTAAAGGCTAGATCTCCAGCTACGGTTTCAAGCAAATTGATCTCCTCGTCGCTCATCTCTTTACCCCATGTTAGACAGAAGCGGATAACTCCAACAACTTGCCCGTCAGACATCATTGGGATGAATAGCACCTGTTGAATATTCTCATTTTTCACATCGCAATTAGAACATACTCTTGTTTCTTCCGAGATTGTTGTTTTCCTTTCTATAGCCTCTTTTATTAATTTACATTTCAGTTTCTCGCGATCAAGCTCTCTTCTATCTCCTACTACTGCGGGAGTTATTTTCCCGTTCTCAACGAGAAAGATTGCGACCTCAGTGCCATCACACATA
>QMZD01000211.1 GCA_003662985.1 Archaeoglobales archaeon
AAGTGTGAACTCTGTGATGCCGTGTTTACAAACCTCGATGAATGCTGTGAACATGCCGAGAAGGAGCATAAGATAGCAAAGGCATCTTGTGACATGGTCTGCTCGGAGGTGGAAGAATGAGCGTTTTAGGCACTTTAGTTGGAGTAGTAATTCCTTATGTTGCTGCTTTCATCTTTGTAGTTGGCGTCCTCTACAGAATATTCACATGGTCTAAATGCGTGGTTCCCTTCAAAATCCCAACAACGTGTGGTCAGCAAAAATCATTGCCATGGCTAAACAGGACATTCATGGATCGTTTCGATAGCCCCTATACTAATTGGGAGACCGCTGTGAGGATGTTAATGGAAATATTTCTGTTTAGGAGTTTATGGAAAAACGTGAGATACGAACTTCCAGCTCAAACTGCTGTAAGCACGAAATGGCTCTGGCTCTTTGCTTTAACCTTCCACTGGTCGCTGCTCATCGTGCTTATAAGGCATTTCAGATTCTTCCTTCAGCCTGTTCCAGACTTCGTGAATCTCATTCAAGGTCTTGATGGCTTCATTGAGGTAGATATAGGATGGCTATGGTTCCAGCCACATGTTGTTCACATAATGGTTACGGGATTAACCCTTTTTGTTGCATTGCTGTACTTAACTTACAGGAGACTCGCTTTCCCCAGGGAGAGAACGTTCTCACTACCATCCGATTACATTGCACTCATTCTTCTGCTTTGTGTCGCAGTGACGGGGCTATTGATGAGATACGTCATCCCAGTCGATGTTGCTCAGGTTAAGGAACTAGCTCAGGGATTGCTATCCTTCCATCCACCAGCCAGTCCTGACTTGCACTGGCTCTTCATGCTCCACTTGCTCTTTGTCTCCCTTCTGCTGGCGTACTTCCCATTCAGCAAGCTCATGCATTCTGCTGGAATCTTCTTCAGCCCAACGAGAAACATGCCCAACAATAACAGAGCTGTTAGGCACATAAATCCATGGAACTATCCTGTTAAAGGTGTTGATTGGGACGAGTTCTATGAAAACTTCAAAGGAGACATGGAGGAGCTAGAGCAAATGGGATACGTTGTTAAACCCGAGGAGGTGTGATAATGCAGGAATTTGAAGAAGAGGAGAAGCTTGAAATAGTTCAGAAATTTCCAGGATGGAAAGAAATTTTGAAGCCCACCACTGAGATGAAAAAAGGTTTTTACAGTTACGCTGCTACACTCCGAGATCAGGAGTATTTAAATCTACCATTTCCAAGAGAGTGGAGTCCGCTAGATGAAGACTGGAAATTACCTCCAAACTGGAAGGAGATAATCATAGAGAAGATGGATGAGCTGAGAAAGAAATATCGTTCCTTCCAGGTTTTCATGGATATATGCGTGAGATGCGGAGCCTGTGCAGACAAATGCCATTACTACATCGGTACTGGCGATCCCAAGAACATGCCCGTTGTTAGAGGAGAGTTGCTGAGATCCATCTATAGAAGGTACTTTACCAAAACAGGAAAGATATTTGGAGAGTGGGCTGGAGCAAGGGAGTTAACAGAAGATGTGATAAAGGAATGGTATCTTTACTACTACCAATGCTCCGAATGCAGAAGATGTTCTGTTTTCTGCCCGTATGGTATAGACACGGCTGAAATTACAATGCTTGCCAGAGAACTTTTGAATTCTATTGGAATAAGCCAGAGATTCTCGCTGATCTCGGCTGCTGCATGCGTTAGAACCGGAAATCACCTCGGTCTAAGTCCGGGAGGTGTCGTAAACTCGATTAGGTATGCGGTTGATGACATAAAGGAAATCACAGGCGTTGATGTAGAGGTTCCGGTTAACAAGAAGGGAGCTGAAATTCTCTTCGTAACCCCATCGGGAGATTACTTTGCTCAGCCTCACTGGTTTACATTCATCGGTTATATAATGGTCTTTCACGAACTTGGATTGGACTACACTTTCAGCACTTACGCGGCTGAGGGAGGGAACTTCGGATTCTTCCATTCCTTTGAAGTTGCAAAGAAGATAAACCAGAAAATCTACAAGGAGGCAAAGAGGCTTGGAGTCAAGTGGATTTTGGGCGGTGAATGCGGTCACATGTGGAGAGTGAAGCATCAGTACATGTCCACCTATGCTGATGAAACGTATGAAGATGCCCTTAAGGTTTTAGAAGAGCCGGTAAATCCCGTAACAGGAACGGTCTTTGAGAACGCATCAAGCACCAAGATGGTGCACATTCTTGAGTTCTTGGCGGATGTCCTCAAGCACAAAAAGCTTAAGATCGATAAAAGTAGAAACGACCATCTTATCGTTACGCATCACGACTCGTGTAACATAGCTAGGGGTATGGGGCTTTATGAGGAACCGAGGTTCGTGATAAAGTCTGTATGCAATCATTATTACGACATGCCAGACCATTCTATAAGGGAGAAGAGTTACTGCTGTGGAAGCGGAGCTGGACTGCTTGCCGATGAACTCATGGAGCTTAGAATGCGCGGTGGAATGCCGAGAGCGATGGCAATAAAGTACGTACATGAAAAATACGGCGTCAATCATCTAACTGCTGCGTGTGCTATAGATAGAGCTGCGTTTCCGACATTGTTGAAGTATTGGAGACTCCCCGTCCAAATGGGGGGTATAACGGAGCTCGTCGCAAATGCGATGGTCATGGAGGGGGAGATTGAAAGGGATACCGATCTCAGAGGCAACCCACTTGGTGAATATCTGGAGGTGGAAATATGAGCAAAACCCCGCTTATAGCGGTGCTCCTGATATTCATCGGATTTTTCTTCTTCCCCTACTTCTACAGTGTGGCTTCTGGACAGCTTGGAAAACCAGTTCCAGAGCTGGACAAGCCAAAGGGAGATCATTGTATTGAGGACGCAAAATGGATGGAAGAAAATCACATGGTTTTGCTCAAAGAGTGGAGAGATCATGTGATCAGGCAGGGAATAAGAACATACATTAGTGATACCTATGGTACAAAATACAACATCTCAACCTACACATGCTTCGAGTGTCACACCAGTAAAGCAAACTTCTGCGATAAATGCCATGATTACACCGGCATAAAACCGAATTGCTGGGATTGCCATGTCTATCCTGAACTCCTTCAAAAATACGAATAAAGAAACAGAGTAAATAAGTAATAATAAGTAACACTGGTTTTATTATTTTTTTAAATCTCGGAAACAATAGGACTAATGAATTAATTGATAATTAAATTAATATTTTAGTAACCAAAAATAATCTAATAAATTAAAATAAAAGCCTGCCACTTTACTCGCAGGCATCAACCGTTATCGAGCCAGTGGGACAAACTTCAACACAGGAACAGCATTCGGAGCAATCATCCATGTTCACTGGCTCAGACTTTCCATCATCATCAAAGTCATACACACCTTCTGGACAAACAGAGATGCACTCTCCACATCCATCACAAGTTTCTTTGTTTACTACTATATTTGCCATGACATCACCTCCAGAAAACTGAACCCATGATATTTTCAAGGATATTTAACTTTTTTGTTATTTGATAATTCAACGATTCTCGATGAACGAGAGTGTGTCAATACATCAATTTGATAAAAATTGATCCTTTTTCGAGGGTAATAGATGAAAGCTGGATAATATCTAACAAAAAAATAAAACAAGAATTTTACTTTCTTTTTGCTTCCATTTCTTCGACTTTGTCTGGAGTTGTTACGTAGGTTGTTGATCCAGTTGACCAGTATCCAGCTTTCCCTTCGTTAATCAACTCTTTAACAATTTTATCAACATCTCTCTTTTTCATCTTAAGGATCTTTGCCAGATCTCTTGTCTGCCATGGTTTTTGCTTAAGTTTCTCCAGAACTTTTTGTTTATCTTCTTCAGAAAATTCTGCCATTCTGATCCACCCTATTAAAAATAGAAGAATGGGTTATTTAAATTTTATTTGTTTTTAGTTTTTGCCTTAATTTGCGTTACCATTTGAACTGAGTTGTCGTTCTGAAGGTGTGTCTGGGCTGTCTGAAGTCATCGATTAGTTGCACCTTGAATTCAATTCCTGTTTTCTCAAAGAATTTCTCCCAGCCAATCCTGTCTATCCATTCAGCGAT
>QMZD01000212.1 GCA_003662985.1 Archaeoglobales archaeon
AGTAGTACATTTTTCGAGGTATTCTCTAATCTCTATGACTGGTCTGAAATTTTCTCCGAACAAGGAATCCTGCCACTCTTTTAAAATTAATTTCCTTGCCTTTTCAAGATCTTTACCCTTCATGTTACCACAGCGCACCCAAGATCATAGAGAAATAGATCATCCCTAGTGTCATGCTTGCAAGTTTGTACATCCTTCTGGCGGTAATCCTGTCCGGAGATTTAGCAAATCTTACCGCTTTGTATAGGAAGTATGCTGTGATGATCACAGCCGTTAGGAGGTATGCTGGCCCAAATGGTAGTAAAAAGAAGAGGGCAGCTACCATAAGGAGCATCAATCCAACGCTAAAAACTATAACCCATGAAGCCCTCTCCATTCCTACGATGAGGGGTAGCATGGGTATTCCTGCTCTCCTGTAGTCTTCTTCGAAGTGCATTGAAAGGTACCAGATGTGGGCAGGAATCCAGAGTAGGATTATGGCTGACACAATAACGCCAGTCAAATCGAAATAACCTTTGGCGGCGGTCCAGCCGGCTAAGGATGGCATAGCTCCAGCTATACCTCCCAGCACGATTGAATATGGATTTTTTCTCTTGAGCATTACAGTATAAATTACGATATCGAAGAACAGGCCTAAAAAGAGGATGATTGCTACGAGGACGTTTATCGTATAACCTATCAGAATCCCAATAGCGACGAGGCTGCCTCCGTAAATCGCACACACTTTTGGTGGTAACCTTCCAGAAGGGACGGGTCTGTGCATAGTTCTTGGCATCAGGATGTCGATATCCCTGTCAAGCCACATGTTCAATGCAGTCGTGCCTGCCACGGCTAAGATAACAGCTAGAAACATTCTTCCAAATGAAAAAATATCTGTTGAAAATTCTGAAGCTACAAGGAAGGATATTACACAGGTAATCATTAATAATGTGGTTTGCTTAGGTTTTATAACCTCATAAAATGCCCTAGGGTCCATATTTTCCCTTTTTTACCTTAGTTACTTGAACATTTCGGTGAGAAATAACTCTATGATTATTATAATGAGTAAAAGGAGAATTTTTTATACTTGGGCGAGTAGTTGTTAAAGTATGTTGGATCGTTTGAATGCTTCATTGTTGATCGCTCTGTTCATCACCTTTCTCATCAATCTACTCTACATTCCTGAAGTAACTCTCATAAAGTTCTTTGTTTTTCAGGTATTTGTCCCTGGGATTATCTTTCTTACAGCTTTAGTGGTATACCTTAGCAACGAAAGTGAGTTAAGGTATTTTCCCCTTTCATTCTCAGTATTTTCCGTCATCATACTTTTGCTCAACCTTTGTGTCTTTTTCGAAGACTTTATTGGAATGAAAATCATCTATGACCTCAACTCCATAAGGCTTTTTGCTGCAATTCCGGTCATTTCAGCTTGCTCCTACGTTTATCCAAGGATTTGGAGATATCTGAAAATTAAGGAAATTGTCCTGATCCTCTTGATTAACTCCGTTATCATTATCGCCTCTTTTTACCCTTTTATTCCTGTTTCTTTAGATGAGTTTTATGTTCAGCCGGTTGCTTTCATAGATTCTCTCTTGATATTCCTTGCAGTGATTCTCGTCTCTTTTCTCGCTGTTGTTTATCGGGAAGAAGCAAGAAAAATGCTGGTTCTCTCTATTTTTGGATTGGAGCTCCTCTTTTTCTCGGATGTTTTCACTCTTTACTCTTCCCTTCTCAATCTTAAAATTGTAAGCGGAACGATGCTAGCCGATCTGGCCTACGTCATCCTGTTTTTCGCCTTTTACCACGCTTACTCTGGAAAAGAACTTGTCTCTATTGAGACTCTGGAGAGGATCATTTCTGAGTACATGGTAAGACTTGAAAGCGTCTCAAGCTACAAGAAGTTCTTTGATAATGCTGAAGACATATTTTTCAGATTGGATGTGAAAGGGAGGTTCGTTGACATCAACTCCAAAATTGAGACTCTTGGTTACACTAGGGATGAGGTATTGGGGAGAAAATCAATCAAGCTTATCTCGAGGGTAGACAGAGATACAGCAATCGAAAGATTTAACAGTGTTCTAAAGGGTAACAGGGAGAAGTTCAGGGTTAGAGTCATGAAGAAGAGCGGCGAGATAGTTGAAATGGAGGTTATTGAGTGGCCCTGGATGGAGAGGAGTACACTTAGGGGCGTCGAAGGAATAGCGAGGGACATCTCAGATATAGTTGAAGCAGAGAGGAACATAAGATCGTTGAATGAATATCTAGCAGTTCTTAACAAGATTCTGAGGCATGACATTCAAAATGATTTAGCTGTGATAAAAATGTATGCAGATCTCGTAAGAGAGGGAGAAGAGCTGGATGTAAGAACGTTCCTCCAGAAACTTGATGAAAAAGTCGATCATGCCATATCGACGATAAGGGATGCTAGAGAGATAGAAAAGATGCTCAAAGTTGGAGAGCTTGTGGGAGTGAATCTCTCGGCTGTTTTAATGAAAGTTGTAGAGGAATTCAACCGAGAGGCCAGGATAACTTATGAGATTCCCGAAGGAGTTTATGTTGAGGCAGATAGTGCGATAAACTCTGTAATCCATAACATAATTCAGAATGCGATCTTCCATAACGATAAAGAAATTCCTGAGATCGATATAACGGTAACGGAAACAAAAGACAAGGTTTACGTTAGAATAGCAGACAATGGCCCCGGCGTTCCGGATGAACTCAAGACATTAATATTTGAAGAGAATTTCAAGGGTGAAACCACAGGTAGATCTGGATTGGGGCTTTACTTGGTTAAAGAAACGATGAAGAGATACGGTGGAAGGGTTTGGGTTGAGGACAACGAACCTTGTGGTAGCGTATTTGTTCTGGAGTTTGTTAAATCTGGCATAAGTGAGGACTTCCTTAAGATTTCCAAAATGGATTTAAACGAGTAATTTATCTGGTTTTATGGTTTTCAATGTAAAAGGGATAGCCATCGATATAGATGGAACTCTGACTTTTAAAGATCGGAGCCTGAACTGTAAGGCGGTTGAAGCAATCAGAAAGCTTAGAATTCCTGTTGTTCTTGCCACAGGTAACATTTCATGTTATGCCCGTACAACGGCAAAACTCATAGGAGTTTCTGATATTGTCATCTGCGAGAATGGTGGAGTTGTGAGGTTCGAATACGACGGTGAAGATATCGTTCTTGGGGATGTGGTGGAATGCCTTAGAGCAGCGGAATATCTGAAAAATTTCTTTGAGGTTGAATTGCTCGACTCTGAATACAGAAGGTCTGAAGTATGTTTAAGAAGGAAGTTCGGGCTTGAGGAGGGAAGGGAGGCATTGAAAAAGGGTGGATTTGATAAAGTCAGGCTGATAGACTCTGGCTTTGCTTATCACATAGTTGATGCAAGGGTGAGCAAGGGAAAGGCTTTGGAATATATCTCCAAAGAACTTGGGATCGATGTAAAGGAGTTCGCAGCCATCGGTGATTCGGAGAACGACATCGATTTGCTGGAGGCGGCTGGCATAGGCATAGCAGTTGCCAATGCGGATTTGAAGCTGAAGGAGAGGGCTGACATAATCACGAGTAAAAAGAACGGAGAGGGTGTTATCGAGGCGTTGGAGTTTTTGGGATTGATTTAACTTGATTTAGAAGAGATTTAAGTGATAAGTGGGTGATAGAGTGATAATTACACATAATTGTAATTAAAGATTTATTGTAATGCTTAATCGGTTGTTATCTTTTAAACCAAAAATGACAAAAACTATTTCTTCACCTCTCCGCAAGACACTCCATGCGGTTCAAAATAATGAAAATAGAGCTGAAAGATGAGGACACAGTCCAGCTTTGGTTAAAGCGCTTAAAAAAGGATGCAACCCTACTTCCTGCTCCAGAATCAATTTTCTCCGATCCCATGAAGATAATAGAGCTTGGAAAACAGGTTGGGGCTGCGTATGTTAAAGCCTTGGAAGAAATGCAGTACGATTCTTTCATTACGGTCGACTACGAGAGCTACAACCTTATGGATCTTAGGGTTGGAGATGTGGTTGAAATTGAAATAAAGCAGGTTGAGAGGGATTAAGTTAGGATTAAGTTAA
>QMZD01000213.1 GCA_003662985.1 Archaeoglobales archaeon
CAAACTTGTCGATCACACAGCGATAACGTGCAATGAACTGTTCCTTGCTCATCTTGTACGACTGCTCGAGTAGATAGGCCTTTACAATCTCGGAATTCTGAGAGGCTGGGATGACCCTCCTAGCTAGGTTTCTCCTGAATGAGTACATTATAAGCCACTCGGGGAGATAAGGCATCGCCCAAGCAAGAATCCGATTCTGCTTTTCTATCAGATCATTTGGGGGGAAAGTGTTGGCGAAAACGGCCTTCTCAATCTTTTCCGGATACGTTGCAACCAGATACTGAGCTAAATAGCCTCCCAGCGAAGTGCCAACTAGACTCACCTTTTCGATGCCTTCTCTTCCCAGAATTCTGATTATAGCTTCTCCCATCTTTTTTAAAGAGTCAACTGCAGGATAGGTTACAGATACAATCCTGTAATCTTGCTTTAGGGCATCTATCTGCTGCCACCATACATCGTACGCCCCTGCCATACCATGCAGGAACAAAACAGCCCTGCCATCACCGGTAGCAAGGTATTCCCATTCTACACCATCGATTTCCAGCGTTTCGATAGGTTGTTTTCTGAATTCGAGCAACGATCTTTTCACCTCATCGTCATAAGGGTACAGAGTGGAGAAATCCTTTTGAGTTTCTTTATGCTTCTCATTCCTTTTCATTCCTCACACCAAAGTGGAAGCTTTTTCTCGGATTTGGTAAATACAGTTGGATTTAAATAATACAACCAAATATCCTTAACCTTGCTACCTACTTTTCCCTCACCCTCCTCAAAAACCCACTAGGAATCAACCTAAACCAGTCTCCCAAGTTTCCCAAGCTCGGAAATGAGTTTGTCGATATCTTCCCTGTTGTTATATATGTGCACCGAAATCCTCAATCCCTCCCCTCTTGCAGAGATGATGATGTTTTTGTTATAGAGCTGTTGAACAGCTTTATCAGCATGTGAGAGGTGTTCAGTGTAAAGGCGATTTCACTTTTGTCGGCATTTATCAGCTTTGCAACCTTCTCCCTCACTACCTCTCTTTTCTCAAGCCATTCATCCCAAGGTAGATCGCCTTTCGTGAGGATTTCGTCGTAGAAAGCTTTCGCTTCTTTGGCTGATAAAATGCAAACGGGTGATCCTTCAGCTGCATTGAGGTAAACAAACTTTTTAGTCGCGGGAAAAAGCTCTCTAACCCTGTCCCATTCTATTATCAAAATATATTAGCTCGGATTTAATAAATTATCTTATTCTAGGAAAATAGCTCCATAGGCAGTCCATACCTCTCCTGAGCTGTTATCTAAGCTCCAATTAGAAATGTAAAATTACTTGCTAGTTCTATTTCCTTTCAAAAAGTAGGTAAACCATTGGAAGTAAAATAAGGATTGCTATAAAGATTGAATTTGATCAGGTTTATTTTGAAGTATTCAAAGGACTTATAACTTTAAAGCGATTGCTGAGATTGCCGTATCTACCACGGCATTGGTTCACACATATTTCTAACAACTCTGTAGTAGCCACTTCCAAAGCGGGATTATCTTTATTTTTCTGTTATCGATTTCAACTAAATCTTCCTGATCCCATGTGACCACCAAAAGGTTGTTAGAATCCAAATCTCTCGAGACCTCTACCAAATTTCTAATTTCTCTATCATAATTTTCCTCGTCTAGCTCGTATGTAACCTGAATCAACCGTTCTGTTTGGTCTTCCTTCTTAACTACAAAATCTACCTCTTTCTTTCCTGTGGTGTAATAAAATAAATCACTATCCTTTTTCAAAAGTTCAACAAAAACGAGGTTTTCCAGTAATCTGGATCTATCTTCGATTCCCAATATCGTCAGCAACCCATTGTCGACCAAGTAGGGTTTAAATCCCAGCAACTCCTGTTTCTTATACGACTTAACAAGCGGTTTTAAGGAATAAAAAACTAGGGAATCCTCAAGATATTCCAAGTAATTTGCAACTGTAGTTTTTCCAACTTCAATACCCAGACCTTTTAAGTTCTTATAGGCTTTTGAGATCGTGAGATGGGTTGATTTAGCCAGCATTAAAAGTAGAAGTTTCAAGACCTTTATGTTCATAACTCTCCACCTCTCTACTATGTCCTTGAATACCGTCAGCTCCAGAATCTCTTTCAGCAAATTCTTTCTTAAAGATGGGTTGATAACCGTTTCTGGATAGCCACCCCAAATTAGGTATTCCCCAACGAGTTTCTTGATCTTTGCCTCCTCACTGGTAGAATAAAATTCCTTTAAAGATATGCCCCTCGCTTTAAGTATCTCTTTGAACGAGAAAGGATAAACCTTGAGTTGAATGCTCCTTCCTCTTAGCTCTGTGGCTATTTCTCTAGACAAAAGCTTTGAAGACGACCCAGATATTATAACTTTCTGGTTTTTGTCAAGAAGGAATCTTACAAATTTTTCCCATCCCTCAAGATTTTGAATTTCATCAAAGAAAAAATAACATGTTCTTTGTACATTTTCTGGAACTATTGAATAGAACGTGTCTAAAAAGTTTTCCAAGTCATTTAATTTAACGTTTGTGAGTCTGAAATCTTCAAAATTTACGTAGATTGTTCTTTCTTTCTCCAGATTTTTTAAGAGGTTATCTATCATCTGAAACATAAAAAAGGTTTTTCCAGCCCTTCTCGGACCTGTTATAACGAGCGCCCTTTGAACCTTCGGTATTTCGTATTTTTTCTCCCTCTCAATAACTTCAATATATGACTCCAAGTAGTCTTTTATTATCTTTCCCCAAAGTTCCTTAGATATCATTGTACTATAAACGGTACAATGATTTATAAATATTTGTACCACTCATAGTCCAATTATAGTCCATCATAGTCCAATCTCACATAATTCAATATTTTATCTTTTATGGTATTAAAAATATTGATCGCCTCCTCCTTTCTATACTTTCTCGAAAGTAAGGCTATAAATTCTATTTCAAAAACCCTTGGCTCCAAAATTGGAATATTTTTGCTCTCAACAATCTCAAAGAATTCTTTTGTCAAATTTCTCCTGTAACTGTCTGTATTAAACAAATCAAACCAAACAGAGGAGTCGATGACCATCATCTTCTCTCTTCCAAAAATTTATCGACTTCTTCCTTGGTTAGCTTAGTCTCAAATTTTTCAACTTCTTTAATTAGCCCTCTTGGAGATTTATTTTTGTTGATTTCAACCAATAAGAGTATTTTAGATGCTTCTTCGAGTAAATTATCATTAATCCATTCTGGAATCTTAATCACAATTTGCTTTGGCATAGCTTTAATTTGGTTGAAAAGCATAAATCACTTTCGTCTCATAACTTTCCCTACACTGTTTTTAACTCTTAAAGCCCATCCATCTCCTCTTCCCTTTTCCAGTCGTAGAAAAAAGTAACCGATACGGCCTACAGGTTGTAGCCGGAAATGATTCAAATTGATTACCAAATATGCATTACTCTATGTATGACCAGGTTTGGTTTCAAATTACTTGGTTTTAAAAGGTTATTTGGCTCACTTTTTTAGTATTACAAAAATAGTTTAATCTCAGGATATCACGCTTCCTTTATCTCCTCAAAAATTTTTAGAATTATGAAACATATTGAAAATGAAATAAAATAGTGAGCCAGAATCAGGATAACATACCCCCAAAGTATGATACCTCAAGGTATGTTTGCTGATAATAAAATTTGAAAGAAAGGGGGACTAATTAAAATCAAAAAAACAACTCAAGTATAATTTAAGTTGATTTTGTAATCACTTATTAAGTCGCATATCAAGAAAAAGACAGATTGATCGTAAATAGACTATCCCGAACCAAAGATTTAAGTATACTTCGTATTAAGATGTAATAATGAAAATGAAGACCACCTCAGTTAGACTGCCTGAGGAGATCATAGAGGAGATAGAAAGAATAAGCAAGGAAGAGGGAGTAGATAAAGGAACACTGTTACGTAAGCTCGTGACAGAATCCCTCAAGGAATACAAAATTAAGAAAGCTTTGGAGCTGTACAGAGAGGGTAAGATTTCACTGTGGAAAGCTGCTGAAATAGCGGGGATTACCTACAGAGAGGCGCTG
>QMZD01000214.1 GCA_003662985.1 Archaeoglobales archaeon
CCGGCAGAAATTCAATTAGCTTGCTGAAATGCACGGCTTCAACGCCTGCTGCGCTTGCCAAGGGAGTTACCAATCCGACTAGGAGTAATACAGCCAATACCTTTGTTTTTGAAATCAAAACCATTCTATCTCACCTCCCACATAGTATCTGGCTGAGTATTTAAACTTTTCAATTCAAAAGTTAACTCTATTGATAAATTTGTGAATTTATCTAAAATCAATTAACAATTTCTAGCTAAAATAGTTTTTCTTAATCGAACAAAAATTTCAACTCCTGTCTTATTATAGGGCTTAAATTAAAATCAATTTTGAAAATCATAAAATCTTGAAATAAAAAACAAAGAAGAATCCAAAACCTTTTTACTTTTTACTGATTTTACCCTTCTCACTTTCTTCAATTTTTTCAATCTCGTCGACTTCTTTCTTTTTACGAATTCCAGGTTCAATCAATACCTCTCCATTTAATAAAGCGAGCTCTCCCTTTAGATAGACTCTTTCTGGGAAAACAGCCTCAAAATTCTCGAATGGAGTCCATTCAGCTTTAGTGTGTAATCTCTCAGCCTTTACCTTTGAAACCGCTTTCAGATTGAAAACTGCAAAGTTCGCGTAGTTTCCGACCTCTATCTCACCATACTTCTCAAAACCGAATATCCTTGCCGGATTTGTTGCTATCAAACTTGTGAGCGTTCTAATCCCGACTAAGCCCTTTCTCATCAGATTCACCATCACAGGATAGGTTGTTTCCACTCCTGGAAATCCTGGAGCTCCATTTTTCTTATCCTCGAGTGTGTGGGGTGCGTGGTCAGAAACTAAGATATCGGCAAGCTGGAGAACATTGAATAGCATTTCAGATTCAACTTTACTCCTCAGCGGTGGGTTTACCTTTGAAAACTCACCAAGCCTATCGAGATCTTCCGTGTTGAAAAGGAGGTGATGAGGTGTGACCTCGAACGTAGAGTTTGAGTCGGAAATCATTATTGCTGAATCATAGGTGGAGATGTGGCAAAAATGAAAGTCTCCCAATTCCAGACACTTTTTTACCGCCTCAATTTCAGCCTCAGGTGGCCTGGAGTCCTGAATTAAGGAGGGATCCTCTGCATGGACTGTTATAAGCTTGGAAATCTTTTTTCTTACCTCTCCAAGAGTGTGATAGGGTATCTCCAATTCAGAATTGCTGTGCTGAAGAAACACCTCGCCTACAGCGGGAATTCTGTATTTTTCTTCGATCTTTTTGATTATCTCATGGATTCTTTCCGAATTCTTTGTAGTTAAACCAAGATTAAGGCTGTAATCAACGTAGGATTTCTTTTCTGCAATCTTCATCCTTCTTTCGTATTCGTCGAAGTCTCCAACAAAGGGGTTCGTATTGGGTTGATCTACAACCAAGCAATTTCCTCCGTATAATGCGGAAAGAGAGCCTGATTCGATTGTTTCTTTATCGCTTTCCTCAAAATCCCTGAAATGCACATGAACATCTATTGAGGCAGGTAAAATCAACCCATCTATTTTTTCCCCTTCGATTGTCTTTTTAATCTCTTTTATAACTCCATTCTCAATTTCAATTCCCGCCTCGATAATCTCTCCTCTGTACAGAAACTTACCATGGATGGCTACCATCAATTAGAATTAAGAACAAAGATTTATATACTATTCGTAAAGAATAAATTAACCAAGGGGAGATGAATATGAAATCTATCGTGGAAGAAGCTCTTCAAAGGGCTGAACGGGAGAAGAGAGCTAAGATTGAAAGGGAACCCGTTGAGGGTGTTGAAGATGAAATAATTCAGCTACTCCATGAATTAAAGACTGTCATCAAAGTGATTGGCGTTGGTGGAAGTGGATGTAACACGGTTTCGAGGATGTATGAAGCGGGTATAGAAGGGGCTGATTTGTATGCTGTAAACACGGATGTACAGCATCTTTACTACACAAAAGCCCACAGGAGAGTTCTTATAGGAAAGAAAAGGACAAGAGGCCTTGGAGCGGGAAGCCTGCCCCAGATAGGTGAGGAGGCGGCTAGAGAGAATGAAGATGAGATTAAACAGATTGTTGATGGTGCGGATCTTGTTTTTATAACGTGTGGTCTTGGTGGGGGCACGGGAACTGGAGCATCTCCTATTATTGCCGAAGCTTCACAGGAGGCAGGAGCTTTAACCATAGCAGTTGTAACTTTTCCGTTCTCGGCAGAGGGAGCTATAAGAAGGCAGAATGCTGAAGCTGGCCTTGAGAGATTGAGGGAGGTTACCGACACGGTTATTGTAATCCCGAATGATAGACTGCTTGAAGTCGTGCCAAACTATCCGATTCAGCTCGCCTTCAAGGTGGCAGATGAGGTTCTTATGAGAGCCGTGAAAGGCATAACCGAGCTTATTACAAAGCCTGCTTTGGTAAACCTCGACTTTGCAGATGTCAGAACTGTGATGGAGAAAGGTGGAGTTGCTATGATAGGCTTAGGAGAAGCGAGTGGGGAGGATAAAGCTGCAGAGTCAGTAAGAAAGGCTTTGAAGAGCCCGTTGCTCGAGGTAGACATATCTGGAGCTAAAGCAGCCTTGGTAAACGTTACTGGTGGGCCTGATATGACGATAGAAGAAGCAGAGAGTGTCGTGGAGGAAATTTACAGCAAAGTTGATCCCGATGCAAGGATAATCTGGGGTGCAATGATAGATCCAAGCTTGGAGAACACCATGCAAACCCTTGTGATAGTAACCGGTGTGAAATCCCCTCAAATTCTGGGAAGGAAAGGATTGCCGGTAACTAAGAGGTTCGGTATTGATATAGTAAAGTAGTTCGATAGACTTCAAGAGTGCATCTCGAGAGAGGTAGAGTATCAATTTTTTAATTATTACCGGTTTTTAACTCAATTTTTAACCGCTTTAATTCATAATCTGGGTATAGATAGATATAGACGCGTATAAAAAACACAGAGCCATCAATTTGGCTCCATCTAGAATACCATACCAGGGAATCGTTGTGGGAAACGTGTTGAGCAAAACGCTGCTGAGTTTCATGTGAGGGTTTTGAGGTAGAAATAATTTCAAAAAGATAATTGAAAAAACCACAAAAAATTTCAAATACCCAACGGCTTTAAAGAAAGTGGATGGCTAACAATAGCGGTATTCAAAGGAAGCTTCAGGAGTACTATAATGTGCTTAAGATGACGAGGAAACCGGATAGGGAGGAATTTTTCACAACGACAAAGGTATCTGTGGCTGTGATGTTTTTCGTGGGAGCGATAGGTTTCCTTATATATCTGCTCACAGTTCTTATTGAAAGACTTGTGTAAGGTGCAAAAATGAGCAAATTCTTTTTGTTGAAAACAACCGCAAACCAGGAGAAGGTTGTGGCAAATCTGATGGAGATGGCCGTAAAGAAGTATCAGCTTTCTGTCTACTCAATAATGTCTCCCAAGGAGGTTAAAGGGTACGTTTTCGTAGAAGCGGAGGGTATGGAGGATCTCCTGAAGGCAATAAGAGGAGTACCCCATGTCAAGGGAGTGGTTAAAGGTGAGGTTGGCTTTCATGAGATAGAGCATTTTCTCGTTCCAAGAAAGGCTGCCGAGCAGATAAAAGAGGGTTACAGGGTTGAAATCGTTTCAGGACCGTTTAAAGGTGAAATGGCAGTCGTTAAGCGTGTAGATGAGGCTAAGAATGAGATAACTGTAGAGCTGATAGATGCAGTAGTTCCCATACCCATTACGGTTAAGGCTGATCACGTAAGGGTGATTGATAGAATGGAAGAGGAGGTGTAGCGATGCCTAGGGTTGTAGAAGTGCTGGTTCCAGGAGGAGAAGCCTCTCCGGGACCTCCATTAGGTCCGGCAATAGGTCCGCTTGGATTGAATGTGAAGGAAGTTGTTGATAGAATTAACGAAGCAACGAAGGACTTTCAAGGGCTTTCGGTTCCTGTTAAGCTGATGGTGCACGATGATAAGAGTTTTGACATCGAAGTTGGAATTCCGCCAGCGACCGCTTTGATCAAAAAAGAGCTCGGGATCTCGAAGGGTTCCAGCAAAACGGGCTTTGAGACTGTAGGAGATCTC
>QMZD01000215.1 GCA_003662985.1 Archaeoglobales archaeon
ATAAGAATTGGCCCAGATGGAAAACCTGAGATCAAGGAATTTGGCACGAAATTCGAAACTCTGAGGAGTGAAACTGGAATCGAAGAGAGAAAGCCGCTCATCGATGTCATGGAAACGGATGATGAGGTACAGGTTATAGCAGAGATGCCCGGTGTGAGTAAAGAGGACATAGATCTCAATGCAACGGAGAAAACTCTTGAGATCAAAGCTGATGGGGAGAACAGAAAGTACTTTGAAACTGTAGAGTTGCCAGTTGAAGTCTTGCCAGAGACCGCCAAAGCGAGGTACAATAACGGTGTGCTTGAAGTTGTGATGAAAAAGAAACATCCAAAAGCCGGCGAGAAGAAGAAAATAAACATCGAGTAAAATTTAATTTTTAATTTATTTTTTGATTAATTTAAATTTTTTTGGTTAAATATTTAATTCTATAATATTGATCCCATCAATTCAAATTACTCCCACCCAGTAAAAAGATCAAGCGAAACCATTTTTTGAATTTGTTTTTCAGATTTTGAGAGGATTTGCAGTCTGTAATCTTCGAGTATTACACTTTTTACTGGTTCAAGGGGTATATCAAGTCTTATTTCTCTTGTTCTCCCGTATCTTCCTTTTGATATGACAATAGAGTTCAAAATTCCAAGCATGTCGAGTTCGGATATGAGGTCGCTAATCCTTCTCTGGGTTAGGGCATCGATTCCAACCTTCTTGCAGAGGGATTTGTAAACAGTGTAAACTTCCCCAGTCGTGAACTTCTTTCTGCCAGTCTGAGCAAGTAAGATCATTCCAAAAAGGAGAATTTTATTCTGGGTTGGTAGGGTTCTTACGACCTCGTTAACATGATCACTCTCTATCTTCTTAACCGCCTTTTTTACATGGTTCTTGGTGACTGGACATTCCCCATCCCTTTCAGCGATCTCTCCGCTCACTCTGAGCAAATCTAAGGCTTTTCTGGCATCTCCATGCTCTTGGGCTGCGAGTGCAGCACAGAATGGAATTACCTCTTCATCAAGAACGCCATCGTAAAAGGCAAGTTCAGCCCTTTGAGTGAGAATATCTTGGAGCTGCTCGGCGTTATAGGGTGGGAAGATTATCTCCTCCTCGCTCAAAGAGCTTATCACCCTGGGATCGAGGAAGTTTTTGAACTTCAAATCATTCGATATTCCTATAAGGCTAACTCTAGCCCTTTCAAGCTCTGAGTTTATTCTTGAAAGGCTATAAAGCACTTCGTCCCCCTTTCTCACCAGCTTATCGATTTCATCGAGAACAATGATGATTGTCTGAGGATGCGCGTCTATGGCCATCTTAACTTCTTCATAAACCTGATCCGTTGGCCATCCGGTCATGGGAACGTTCTTGCCAAGAACCTTTGCAAGGGTTGCAAGAACCCGATACTGGGTATCTATTATTTCGCAATTCAAATAGTGCATGTAGCACCTGCAGTCGTTCTTTTTGCTGAACTTTTCAAGCTCTTTTCCGACAAATTTTACTGTGGCTGTTTTTCCTGTTCCGGTTTTCCCGTAAATGAGGATGTTTGAAGGTGTCTCCCCCTTTAGAGCTGAAACCAGAATTGAAGCTAAAGCTTCAATTTGCCTTTTTCTATGCGGTAACTGCTCTGGTGTGTAGGAATGCCGAAGGACATCCCTATTCCGAAAGATCTTTACCGCATTTAGTATATTATCAAAAATATTAAAATCATCAACCATCCCTACCACCCAGAAACATTCTACCTACTGTCTTAGTCTTTAAGAATTTTACCATTTCAGTTATTTGTTTATTTATGAGGAATAATTTTCTTTTAAAGAAATTTTATTTGAGTAGCCTATTTTGTAAAATTTGATTAAAAATTACACTTCTTGGCTTTTGATTATAACACCCCTTCGTTTCTCTTGGAGACCGACAATAAAAACTTTAGAAAGAAATTTAAAGTCTTCTCTCTTTTTAGTAAGTCGTACTGATTCTGCTTATGAAAAGGACTCTTTAAATCTATCTAGATTCTCAGTTGAAACCCGAACGAGCTCAGATAAGTTCTGTTAAATCTGGAGAGTATTCGTTATATGATTATTATCATCAGACTCCTCCTTAGCCGAATGGCCGCATCTTTCGTTTTATCTTGCCGAACCGCCCATTTTTAGATTATCTTCCACACCAGTAACGCTCCTCATGCCGTAATCAATAATTCTAACATTCAAAAACTTGTTCCTAGGGTAGTTTCCTTTGATTGCAACAAGCAGAGGATAGGTAGCAAGCTGTCTCCCATAAGTATAGTTTCCTTCACTGTATTCACACCTAACATCGGTTATTTTCCTTCCTACAGGAAGCATTTTTCTTAGAAGAACTCTATCTATGTTTTTCCTCACTTTTTCTTTGAAGATTTTGAACTCCCTCCTGTGTTTCCTCAAGAGCCTGTCACCAAAACCTTCCATCGGCGTATTGGGGAAGATCTTCACCTGCCTGATGTTTATCCTCCTGAGCCAGAGGTTTCTTTCCAAGATCTCCTCGAGAAATGAATAGTTAGCTTCAAAGGTTTCTTTTGTCTCCCCTTTAAGCCCTATCACAAAGTTGAGACCTGGAAGAAAGCATGGAAGACCATTGTGGCCTATCTGCTTTCCATAGACATTTACGAGTTTTATCGCTTCCATAACCTCATCCGGATTTGCTGCAAGATTGTTGGCCTCGACAACCCTGTCGTCTGCACTCTCAAGCCCCATTGCAGCGATGTTTCCGGGGGTTTGATATGTGACTATCGTTTTTATTATCTCTTTGCTTTCTTCAGGCCACGTTGCGATCGTTTTCGGATTAGCATTGTCCATGTGGAGGGTTTTAATCTTCGGACACCTTTCCCAGATTGCCCTGTGGAAACTTCTCATTAGGGAAGGATTCGGTTTTGGAACTTCCTTGCTGAAGTCTCCCATGTAGCTGAAGAAATCCGTTTGATTTCCGATTCTGAAGTAACGACAGCCATTTTCGTATAAAGCCTCGATTTCAGCGATAACGGCTTTTGGATCTCTTTCCGAAGGAAAACCATGGATTCTCTCGATGCAGAAGGAGCATTTCCTCCAGTAGCAACCCTTGTATGTCTCGATTTCGCAGACTATGTAGGGAAAATCGGGATGCTGCTTCACAATCTCTGCCCCAAGCAGGCTGAATTCGTTTACAAAATTTCTGTCTGCATTATTCGCGCTGTTAGAAGCTCCATCGGAAAGTTTGCATAGAAAACCGAATAACTCGGACTCAAAAGGAAAATCAAAGATTTTGTAGTTCTCAAGCATCTTCCTTTCTTTTTTTGAGATTTCAAGGACTATAGGCCCAACAAGGATTTTTCTCTCGGGCCGATCAGCGGGAAAGAGGCTGATTAGCTCCTTTAATCCTAAAGGCTTCCCGCCTATATATTTTCCCGGAACGACCATTCCGGCTATTACGATAACCAAATCAAAATCATATAAGCTTCTTTTCAATCTGTAATTCTCTCTTAGAGCATCGATTGTTGTATAGATAGCATTGAATCCGAGTTTCTTGAGCATTCCGTAGATGTATCTGGGATAGGGTGAGATGTACGGAGGAACGCCAAGGCAGGAAGGTTCATCGACGTATCCATCGAGGATCGCTATCTTCATCTGAGCCTAGGTTGACCAAAGAATTTATGGATGTTTTGGCTGTTTGCTGGTAGAAGGTGTTTGATTTCTTGTGTTTTTAAATCAACTTCCTAATTTAAATATTGGTTAAACAATAATCATTAAACAACAATCAACAGCTCAAATCCGTGTTTTCTTGGTCTCCTGAACGAGTTTCGACCACCTCATGAACTTTTCACTGAGATCGTTTTTCTTTTCAAAAGATCTCTCGGCCATGAATTCTATTTCCCTTATTCCCCACTGATCCATAGCTAAACCAGCGATCAGATGCGCTCCATAGGAAGACCCCTCCAAAATTCTGCTACTTTCAACCTTCAAACCCGTGACATCAGCCACTCTCTGCAACAAAAAGTCGTTTGAGCTCATCTTTCCATCCATTCTTATCGAGTTCGTTA
>QMZD01000216.1 GCA_003662985.1 Archaeoglobales archaeon
GCCTCGATTTTCGTTGCCAACTCAGCCAACCGGAATTGAATGTACTGGAAGGATGCCAGAGGGACCCCAAAAGCCATTCTTTGCTTGACGTAGTCTGCTGCAAGCTTTAAAGCACCTCTCGCAATACCGACAGCCTGAGCTGCAACCCAAACCCTGGTGATGTCGAAGAACTCCATCATGTAGTAAAAGCCTTTGCCTTCCTCACCAACCATATTGCTCTTTGGCACTCTTACATTCGAGAGCGAGATCTCAGCTGTATCGCTTGCCCTTATTCCAAGCTTTCCAGTGATCTTTGTAGGTTTAAAGCCTTCCCTATCGGTTTCAACAAGGAAATATGTTATCGCTTTGTGCCTGTCTTTCCATTCAAGCTCCTTAGTTTTTGCGGTGACCAGAATGAAATCCGCAACCGTACCATTGGTGATGAACTGCTTCGTGCCATTCAAAACCCACTCATCTCCATCAAGCGTTGCTTTCGTTTTTATGCTTGCAGCATCGCTCCCCGCATCAGGCTCCGTATTAGCCATTCCCATGATCGCATCGCCGGTGCAAAGTTTGGGAACCCAAGTCTCTTTTTGTTCATCGCTTCCATACTTCAACAGAATCTCCACACCAAATATCGGAGTGAGGCAGGCGATTGCAAGCCCGGGATTAACTGCTGAAAACTCCTCCATCACTATCATTTGCTCTATTGGTCCGTATCCGCCACCTCCATACTCTTCGGGAATCGCTACAGCATGGAATCCAAGTTCTGCACATTTCTTAACAAGCTCCCTAGGATACTTTTCTTCCCTATCACACTCTATAGCAAGCTCTTGTGTGAACTCTTTTTCAGCGAATTCTCTTGCTGCTCTCCTAATATCTTCCTGTTCTTCGGTAAAAGTAAAGTCTACCATCTTTATCCCCCGAGTCTATGTCAACATGAGAGTATAAAATTCTTTTGTTCTAAATAATATTCTTAAAAAAGTTGATTGATGAAAGAAAAGCTTATATACTCCTAAATTACAATTAGTGAAAAATAATGACGAATTTTCGGCTTTGTAATACTATCTTAAATCCGATTCCATTTTAAAAGCAAAAAATTCGAGAAAGACTTATATAACAAAAAATAAGTATAAAGTGTATGTCAGAAAATGTGGCTGTTATCGGTGTTGGGCATTCCAAATTCGGTGAAAGAAGGGATGTCAATATTCCCGAACTCGCATGGGAATCAATAAAACCAGCATTGGATAGCGCTAATGTAGATCAGAAGGATATCGACTTCTTTGTGGTTGGAAATGCAGGAATATGGAGCAGCGAAGCGGCAATTCCATCTCTTATGGCGGAGTACGCAGATCTCTCTCCGAAGGGTTCCATGAGGGTTGAGGCTGCTTGTGCTTCTGGGAATGCAGCGATAAGAGTGGGTTATACAGCAATAAAAAGCGGTGAGGCAGATGTCGTTCTGGTTCTTGGCATAGAAAAGATGAGGGAATCACAGAATCCAACCGTTATAGAGCTGATCGGTAGATTCGGAAGCTACTTCTGGGAGTTCGAGAATTTTGGTCTCACTTTTCCAGGATACTATGCGTTGCACGCAACCGCTTACATGGCGAAGTATGGGGCAACTGAAGAGGATTTTGCAAAAGTAGCTGTTAAAAACCACTACTATGGAGCAAAGAATCCATATGCCCAATTCCAGAAAGAGGTAACACTTGAGAAAGTCATGGAGCCCAAATACATCGCTTGGCCGTTCAAACTCTTTGATTGTAGCCCGATAACTGATGGAAGTGCAGCGGTAATCCTTGCGAGCGAGGAGTTTGCGAAGGAAGTGGAAGATAAAATCTGGATCCATAGTCAAGGAGTTGGAACCGGGACAGCGAACCTCAGCAAGAGGGACTCATTTACATCTCTGGAATCAGCAAGATATGCAGCGGAGATCGCTTATAAGAGGGCGGGAATCGATATGGACGCTCCATACAAATATTTAGATGGAGCAAATGTGCATGACTGCTTCACAGCTCCTGAAATCATTGCCTACGAGGACCTAAGATTCGCTAAGAGGGGTGAAGGCGTAAAGCTAATCAGGGATGAGCAAACCTACCTCGGGGGTTTGATCCCGGTTAACACTGATGGCGGTTTGAAGGCAAAGGGTCACCCCATTGGAGCTACTGGAGTTAGTCAGGCAGTCGAAGCCTACAAGCAACTCCTTTCTCAGGCTGAGCCGGGAAGGCAGGCAGATATAGAGAAGGGCAAATGGCTCACCCACAATGTCGGTGGCACAGGTCATTTTACCTATGTAACCATTTACGGACTTGAAAAGTTAAGGTAGGGGTGAAATGAATGAAAGAGATTATTGAGAAGCAGATTAAGGAGCTCGGGATTCCGATCATGGCTGATGAAAAATCTGGAGCACTTCAATGGCTAGATCTCAGGGAACTTGATCTGAGATATGTTATCTCCATTGAGAACATCAAACCGTTCTTTGATGGGCTCAGAGAGGGAAAGCTCGTCACAACGAAATGCAAGCAATGTGGAAGGTTGTTTTTCCCACCCCAGCGAGACTGTCCAGCGTGTAGAATCAGCGAGATGGATTGGGTTGAGGTGTCGAGAGAGGGGGTTCTGGAGACTCTCACTGTCATCTTCGTAAAGCCACCATCGTTTGGAAGTTACGATCCTTACACCGTTGCCATAGCAAAACTTGACGATGGACCAAGGATAACCGCTTGGCTCAAGGGAGATCCAAGGAAAGCTAAACCTGGCATGAGGGTTAAACTTGAAATCTCGAAGAGGAAAGAGGGCTACATGATGTATGAACTTGTTCCGGTAGAATAGGGTAGAATAGACGGAACAGGGTGAACAGGGTGGAAATAAAAAGTAGAGTAAAAAATAGTAAATTTAATAACTTAATTTTTGATATTAAATGGGGGTGTTAAAATGAAAAAGATTGCTGTTCTTGGTGCTGGAGCGATGGGTCATGGCATTGCATATGTGAGTGCTCTGGCAGGATATGACGTGTGGATTAGAGACATCGACCAGAAATTCCTTGATAAAGCTTTGGCGAACATTCAGAAACTGCTTGATAAGGCTGTGGCAAAAGGTAAGATGAAAGAAGAGAAAGCCAAGGAAGTGTTGAGCAAACTACACTTCACCCTTGACATGAAGGAAGCCATTGAAGGGGCGGAGCTCGTCATCGAAGCTGTTCCTGAGATTCTTGATCTTAAGAAAAAGGTTTTCGAGGAAGTTAAACAGTACGCTTCGCCGGACTGTATCTTTGCAACGAACACCTCTGGTTTAAGCATTACGGAGATCTCCAAGGTAACGGATAGGCCTGAGAAGTTTATGGGGCTACACTTTTTCAACCCGGTGCCAGTCATGCAGCTGGTTGAGGTGATAAAGGGAGAGCTTACAGCTGACTCAACGATAGAATATGGAGTCAATTTCGTGAAGAGTATAGGAAAGACACCTGTTGTCGTGAAAAAAGATGTTGAGGGATTTATAGTTAACAGATGTTTGGTTCCATACCTCGCTCTTGCAATAGACGATGTCGACAGGAAGGTCGCAACTCAAGAGGAGATCGATGCAACGATGAAGTTCAAATACGCTTTTCCGATGGGACCAATCGAGTTAGGCGATTTCGTTGGCTTGGATATCCTCTACCACAGCGGAGAGCAATGGAGTCTCGTACCAAATGCTCAGGTACTCAAAGAAAGGATCGAGAAAAATGAACTTGGCATGAAAACCGGCAAAGGTTTCTATGATTGGTCAAAGGGTAGGCCAGAGATACCAGAAGAGCTTGCAGGCAAATACGATGCTCTCAGACTCATAGCTCCGATGGTGAACATAGCTTCAGGACTCATAGAAATGGGCGTAGCATCAGCAGAAGAGATCGATCTGGCAATGAAGCTCGGAACGAACATGCCGAAAGGGCCATGTGAGCTTGGAGATGAGATTGGCTTGGATGTAATTGCAAAGAAGCTCGAGGAACTCTACGCAGAGAAAGGCCTTGATGTTCTTAAGCCTACGGAATTTCTTACCAAGATGGTTAAGGAA
>QMZD01000217.1 GCA_003662985.1 Archaeoglobales archaeon
AAGTGTATAATGTCGCTGGAAGTTCCAGGCTTAACAGAAAAATGAACTTCTATTATCTTTGTTCTCCAAGTTCCCCTTGATGCTATTAACTCAACCTTCTCAACTCCCTGAATGTTTCTGACAATTTCCGAAATCTGGAAGTCCAATTCTTCATCGACCCTATCCATTAGTACATCAATTGAATTCTTTATAATCTTAAAACCAATTTGTAGGATCATTACTGATATAGCTATAGCAACAACCCCGTCCGCCCACCAGTAACCAATTTTTACAAAAATGAAACCTAAGAAGACAGAAAAGGAAGCAAATACGTCAACCCTTGAATGTTTACCTTCAGCAATTAAAGCTGTTGACTTCGTTTTTTTGCCAACAGAGATTTTGTATCTTGCCAAAAATTCATTTGCAAAGGCTGAAAACAAGGCGACTAACAAAGCATAGTATTCAAAGGTTGGACTTGAAAGATTGATTAGTTCATTGACAGCCTCTAAGATAATTAAAATGGAGGATAAAATTATAATTATACCCACAGCCATTTCTGCAAGGCTTTCTGCTTTAAAATGCCCATATGGATGACTTTCATCAGCAGGTTTCTCGGATATCTTAATTCCCATCCATACCAAAACTGAACTTAATACATCAACCAAGGAATGGATTGCATCGGCAATTAATGCAGTACTTCCAACAGATATACCCGCTAATCCTTTAAAAATTGTTAGGAGGAGATTTGATAAAGTCGATATTTTACTTGCTTTTATCGCGGAATCTACCATCTCCCACCACTACCTTTACCCATACCTCCTCCTTTACCACCTTTACCCCTTCCTTTGCCAGCATCAACTCTGCAAAAGTTTGGACTACTACATTTAGGGCAAGTATCAGGCCTTCCAGTTCCAAAAGGCTCCTCCCACTCAGTTCCACAATCAAAACATCTGAATTTTCTCATAATATGTTCACCTCCTGTTATTTTAACCCTAAAACCACCAACCAACGCAATTCCAGCCTTTCTTCTTGCTGACCTCAAGATTCTATGAAAAGTAGGTTGAGAGACCCCCATAATTCTGGCAGCATCACTCTGATTCAACCCCTCAATATCAGCTAATCTCAAAGCTTCTAATTCATCCAAACTAACTTCAATCTCACTTGGTTTTATCTCGGGAGGGTCAAGAAATACCCACCTTCTTCTCTTTCTTCTAGGCACATTTTGAATATATATTCAATGTTTTATAAGGATTTGGTTCGCAGGATGTTAGGATGGGTACATCAAAAGGTATTGAAACATATAATAAAAATGAACTAACAGTTCTCAGCAACTTAACCTCTTAAACCTATCTCTTTCTTTTTAAAAAATGAATAGTTGTTTAACATTTACATTTCCATCAACCTTACCAAGATTTTATAAGTAAGATTTTACGATTGCATCCACTTCTCCATCAAGCATCTTTGTTAGCTTTTTCCATTTCTTGGCAACAAACTTCTTTATCTCATCGATCTCCTTTTGGATGAGGTGTGAGAATCTGCCCTGAGCAAGAAGATACGTTTCGAGATCTTTTGTTCTCCTCCTACCCTCCGCTATCGACTTGCTTACCCCTGTAAACCTGAATTTTCCTTCAACACTCTCAAACAGTATCCACATTCCTAACTCTACTGCAAGCTTACCCATAGGATCGTTTTGTTCATCGGAAATCTCCACCCCAGAGGACATGGAGTAGGATTTCGATATATCTAAACCCTCTAATGTTTCTTACCCTCTTCACTTTTTCATAGAGATCCTTCAGATATCCATCCCACCGAGGCAGTTGCCACATACGGAATGTCATGGGCGAGCATGAGTTCAGAGACGTCCTTCTTGTGCTCCCTTTTCCCTTTCCAAGTTGTGGTTGTCCATGCCCGTATGGTGTTGCTCCACTTTTCTGAATGCCCGTGTTGGAGTACATCTCATTGTTGTAACAGATGAATATTACATCCTCTCCCCTCTCTGCCGCCCCTGAGAGAGCTTGAAGGTCAATGTCATAGGTTCCTCCATCTCCAGCCCATACAACAACCTCCGTATCTTTGCCTTAGAGCTCAAAGGAGGCTTTGATTCCTGAGGCTGTGGCGGCTGCAGATGCAAAGGCAGTATTGAAGACCGGAACCTTTATCGCTGAATTTGGAAACGAACCCATATAAACGGACGTGCAGCATGCAGGAATAACCAACACAGCATTTTCATTCAATGCCTTTAAAACCGTCCCCAGAACAACGGTTGAGGGACAACTATGACATGTGGTGTTTCCTGGGAGAACATGTTCCTCCTTTTCCATTTCAGAAATTTTCATGATATCACCTCTTTTATCCAGATCTTCCTTTCAAAGGTCGATTTCTCAAATGTTCTCTTTGTAACATCTCTTACAGTCCTAATATTCTTCTCACCCTCTTTACAAATTTCTTCCCCACTATCCTTTCGATAACATCAAGCTCGAGAGGAATTTCCGCACGCATTAGGGCTCCAAGCATCGGTGTGTTAACAACAGGCAAACCGGCAACCAGCAGATTATTCTTTATCACTATTCCCGTTGCATTAACTGTGATTATATTTAGATATAACTGACTGAAAACAAAGTCATCAGGTTTTTTTTTGTCGTGTTAATAACGATCGTTCCACCCTCCTTCACTCCACTAAAAATATCAACGACTTTCGTTATAACTGGATCCAAAACAACAACTATGTTTAGGTGATAAACCTGACTCATTTCATGAATAAGTCCATCTGAGATTCTTGTAAACGATATAACGGGGACCCCTCTCCTCTCTGCACCAAAGAATTGACTGGCTGTAATATTCCATATGGTTTGCAGCTTCAGCCAAAAGTTTGCTTGCAGTAACAGCTCCCTGACCGCCCCTACCGTGAAACCTTATACTGAGCAACATTAATGATTAATCTGTAAAAATAGTATATAACACAAGTTGCAAACATGTTAGATTTTTAAAAATTATTCGCAATAGATATTATATTCATATATCGAAAAGATAAGACTCCCTCTCCCTAATTTCCTCTACAAAACCTTTTCAAGATTTTTTGTTCAGCCGTTCTGATGTGGTGCAAGCACGTTGATTTACCAATTCCAAACTTTTTAGAAAGTTCGTTTAAATTCATCTTCATAGGCCACTCAAAATAACCACTTTTGTATGCTTCTAGCAGCACCTCTTCCAGCAGCACTTTTTTTTTGCTTGATGGAGAGATTAGACGATATCTCTTCAATGAAATCGCGAGGCTTTTCTTCCAGAGATTTGAGCCTTGAAACGCTCAGAACCTTGAACTCTATGTCATCCATAACAGCAAGTCTATCAAACGTCTCCTTGAGCCTTTCATCGTAGATGAGTAGTGTCCAGTATTCGTTTCCTCTGCTTATGACAATGTTCGTTGGCATAAATTCCAGAGAGAAGACGTTCTCATAAAAGGTCGACTTTATGGGAAATCTGCCATGTATGTATGCTTCAAGATCGCTTTTTCCTATCACTAAAATATCCTTTGCAAGATGTTCAAACTTCTTTATATCTGCGATATACTTCTTGAGAGATGTATAGTTCTCGGCAACAAGTTTGAAGTTAGCCCTGATCTCCTTGCCTATCTTGAACACCCCTCTACAGATAGATAAACCTCTGGATTGTTTTTTGTTGTTTCTATTGACCAACAACCCGGATGCCAAGTACGACCTTTTTCAAACTCTTCATCCACTGATATTTTGTCCTTAATCCAATGTAATTCATAGTTAACAATGATTAAATAAGCATACTATTACTATTATTTAATTAACTTTAAAGAATTGAAAAGAAGCAACGAGAGAAAATATTTTCAATCAGAATATTTCCATGGAAAGAAGTAAAAAACATAAGTTTATGTTATTTTAATCTATTTTCTGGAAGTTCCATCAAGATGAATCGTTATCCTCCTTCGCATGGTATCGATCTCCATCTCAACCTCTCTTGGCAGATCCAACCACTTAGGGAGAGATATGAGATAAGCTGTCTTTGTTTCCGTAATC
>QMZD01000218.1 GCA_003662985.1 Archaeoglobales archaeon
GTGGAAGTCTGGCTATTACATTACCACCAGAATGGATCGAAAAACACGAATTGAGGAAAGGAGATGAGGTTTCAGTTGTTGGTGGATCTATTTTATTGGTAATCCCAATTAAGGAGGTGAGCAATGCTGGAATATAAAGAATTCCAGCTTTTGAGAGAGATCTCCGAATGGTGGAGATCTCTCAAAGACTCGCAAACCGATAAAAAAAAATTGGAGGCCGTAAGCCATGATAGGGTTGAATCTGAAAAATAAAAATATTTCGAAATTGGGTCAGAAACTTCTGAAATTTGACAAGAACGGGAAGATCTATTTTCCGAGTCTCATCAGGAGGATCTTCCGAGGTTATCACTTTTATCTGGAAATTGAGGGCGGTAAGATCGTTTTAGATCCTATTAAGGTGGATGACGGAGTTGGGAGGGTTGAGTGTGGAGATCCCAAGGATAAAGAGTGAAGATGAGTTGATAAAAATCTTCGAACAAAAATCAAGGATTACCGTTAAATCACCGATTGCTTTTGTTAACGACAAACTTTATTACTTTGTCCCGATTGCTAAAAGAATTATAAAAAATAATGGCGAGAGAGAGTCCCGCAGAAAAAATAAAGGCGGGAAAAAGGGGAAAAGCAAAAAAGTTAATAGCGATATGGGGGGTAGCAAGGTAATAACCTATCTCGGCGTTCTGGGATTTGCACACGGAATAGCCATCTATCCTTCCGAATTTTATACTTCTGATGAGGTTGCAACCGAGAACTTTTACTCTAAGTATTTTGCACACCTTGATTTCGATATTGGAGGTGTGCAATTTACTTTCTATAAAAACCAAGGTGTGCATTTGCTAAGAGCAGTAAAAGAAGCTCTATTCGATGGCGAGCAGGTGTGCAAATCCGAAAGAGACGAAATTTTTACTTTGGTTGATATTCTCCTATACTATGTAAAATACGATAAAGAAATAACGGCTTACGTGATCGCTTCATGGATTCTGGGAACTTATCTCTTTCCGATGTTTAATTACTATCCCTATCTTTACTTCAGAGCTGAAAAAGGCTCGGGAAAAGGGACTAATCTGACAATCATATCAAATACAGCTTGGAACCCAACCGATAAGTTCATAGCCTCGAAAGAAGCTCCTCTCTTCCGCCTCATAGAGCAGGCAAAACCGACACTCATCCTGGATGAATATCATCGATTGCTGAAGAATCCCTTCATTGGCCCTGCTATTGAGTCGATCCTCGAGTCTGGGTCTGAGAAGGGTGGGAAAGTAATCCGGTGCAGAGAAGGAGATCCGAATGAGATCGAGCATTTCGATGTTTACTGTCCGAAAGTGCTCGCTTCAAGGAGAGCAACCGAGATTGAAGAAAAGTCGATCGTCATAATCCTTACGAAGACCAACGATCTGAAGTATGCCGAAAGGAGAAAGGAGCTTGACTATGATCCCAGATTCGAGAAGGTTAAAGAGGGATTGCTCAGAATTGCTTTAAGCTATTGGAAGGAGATTTTTAAGGCATATAAAGAATTAAAGCCAACTAAAAATTTGACGGGAAGGGAATTCAACTTCTGGGCTCCAATTCTTGCCATTGCTAAGGTGATCTTCCCAGAGAAGTATGATGAGATCCTTGCCTATGCTGAGGAGAACACCAGAGCAAGGCTTGGAGAGAGGTATGAGATCGAAGACATAATTCTCACGGCTTTATACAATCATAAGGATGTTTTACATGGAAAAACACCCCCTGTCACCCTCGCACAGCTCAAAGAATGGACAGAATACCAACTCCACCATAATACGATAATATCTGCCCTTACAAATCTAAAACTCGTGCAGAATGCAAAAGGTGGGAAATACTACCTCAGAAAAGATCGATTACTTGAATTGCTTGAGGAGAGAGGCTTTAATGAGGATTTAGAGGATTTAGAGTCAGAGTCGGATGAGGTTGATGAGGGGTCAGATGATATAGAAAATGGAACGGAGGAGGCTCTTGATGTATTTGAGGAATATTATTCCTGATCTTTTGAGATCTCATTTCAAGAACAAATGGCCAAGAGAGTTTGCTCACAAGTTTGAATACTCTTTCAAGAGGAATGAGAGAGTCGACAATTACTATGAAGTTAGAAACCTGATGGAATGGTATAACTTCCTCGACTGCTACTGCTCGATTTACTCCTTTAAGGAGTGGAATGATGTAAGTGAGATCAGAAAACGTTCAGCCAGAATTGATTGTTTGGTTTTCGATTTAGATAGCGAGGACCTGAAAGAATCATTTAAAGAAGCTCAGAAACTTGTTTCTTACCTCTTGAGCAAGAAAACCATTCCGAGGGTTTACTTCTCTGGATCGCAGGGATTTAACATCTATATCGATTTCCCCGACACCGAGATCGAGAACTTTGAAGTTCTGAAAAGACTTGGGATAAAGATTGCTGAAAGACTTAACCTTAAAACTGTAGATTCAGCGGTTTTTGAGCCTGCAAGGATCATCAGAATTCCTTTCTCAAAACATAGTAGCAGTGGATTATACTGCAAACCAATCAATCCAGAAAAGTTCGTTGAAATGGACTATTTGACCATGAAAACCTTTGTTAAGCATTCTTTCTCACCAATTGAAGTTCATGAATGTAAATCGTTTGTTAAATTACTCAGATACGAAGATTTCAAGATCTCCACCAACAGGATATTGAGATCAATTCTCAGGAAAGAATATAGAATAAAAGGAAAGAGCAGAGGTTGGAAAAGTAAAAGAATTCAGCGATATACCGAGGCTTTGAGAAAGTATGGCAGATTAACGGCAGATCCTGAGATCTCAAAAATCCATAATGGAAATGAACATTATGCAAGACTCCATTTTCACTGTCTGTTGATTGAGGCAGGTTATTCCGATTCTGAGATTCATGATCTATTCAAGCTTTTTGAAGACTACGACGAGAGGAAAGTAGAGTATTTCCTAAAATACAATCGGAAATGGTTAGAAGACAAAAAAAGGGGGTAAAGGAATGAGTATCAACATTCTCCAAGCATATTTCCAGCAAAAGGAAATTATAGATCTCAGAAAGAAGAAGAAAGTAATCTGTCTCAATTGCATTCACAGCTCGGTTTATGATTCAGATTTCAATGACAAGATAATTGAGAGAAGAGTTTACTGCAGGAGATGGAAATCCGTCGTTAAAGTTGGGCAAGCCAGAGCATGTTCAAGCTTTGAAATTTTTAAAGATAAAAATAAAAAGAAGAAGATAAAGAAAAAGATGAGGAAGAAGGGGGGAGGAGATAGATGAAGTTCAACGCAATGGCGAGGGTTTTAGGGGTTCAGAAGAAGAACAGGATTACAAGGACTGTAAGAATTGAGAAAGAGCTGATTGATGTCATAAATGAATACAATTTTTCCCTTTCAGATCTGATCAACGTCCTTCTGGATCAGTATTTCAGAGAGAAAGGATTTCTCAAATAATTTCAGATTTTCAGATTGGCTTAGGCTTAAACAAGTTAAATAAGAATTGTCGTTTTTTACATGTGCATACATACCATCATAGGTCGCCAGCCTTTTGACGGTGTTGAAAGCTAAAAGTAAGCTTACCCACTCTTGATTCAGATACGAATCACTTAAGGATAAAAGTAAGCTTACTTAACGGTTATCAGATAATTAAACCTCAATCTCGGCCTTTTTGATGTAAATCTTCCCATCTTCCTCGATGAAAGCTATCAGATCTCCCTCCTTTACCCCAAGTTTTTGAGCCACTTCCTTTATCAGGGTTATTTTGTTGAAGGTTGAAACCTTTGAAGTTCCCAATATCTTCATAGTATGGAATTGTTCAGAAAAGAATAAATACTTATCGTGTAGAAATACTAATAAGTAGATAGGTAGAAATGGAGGTGTTAGCTATGTTGAAAATTAGGGGAGAAATCGAGTTTGCCATAACTGGAGATGTGGAGATAAGACAGCACGAACATGGAGTCCTCTTGAAGCTTGGACCCCTGGATCTTGAGATGGATAAGGAGACCTTTGAAGTGTTCACATCAGAGATCTCAAAGACCTCGAA
>QMZD01000219.1 GCA_003662985.1 Archaeoglobales archaeon
AACCCTTAAATTTCCTTTAGCCAAAGAGTAACAGCAACAGCGATGTGGGCCCGTGGCCTAGCATGGATAGGGCGACGGCCTTCTAAGCCGTAGATCGCGGGTTCAAATCCCGCCGGGTCCGCTTGTGAATAACCTCTGAATCCATTTTTTAATACACTAAGATATTCTCTGAGCTTTAATTCCAGAAAAGCCGATAGATTTATGTTTATTTCTTTGGCAGACTCTATTAGATTCTTATCCACGGTTAAAGTTAATTTTGTCTTGTTGGTTTTTTGCCTCGACATATTTTTATTGACACGTGTTTATACTTCTTAAGTTTTCCGGAAAATTCGAACCTACATTGAAGAGAGTTATTTAATCTAATGAAAACAATACAATTGCACGATCATTTAACTGAGAACCACTCATCAAATAGAATTCGTGAGAATATCTTCTGTTGAGGCACTTCTTTAGACAACTCTCTGATTTCCCAAGAAAACCCTTTTAGGAACAAACCGAACAGCAAAAGTTCCAATTTAGTTTTAAATTCCTTTTTTCCAAGTATTAATTCCTCAGCAATATCTAAAAGTTCCTCTTCCAGGACTTCAGGATACTCTATGTCATAAAACCACAGGACATATGATTTCCCGAGAATCTGCCGTTCATAGATTGTCGAGATCAAGCCATAAATATTACCTAAAACTAACGAGATGATACTTTTTCCAATAAAAGGTGGGTTTATCATCCCTCTTAATTCCTTGATTTCTTCTTTTGAAACTTTTTCGCTTGTAGTAAGAAAAAAATCTATAAGAAAATCCTCAACTATATTTTCAACCAAATTTACAAGGTCTACAGAGATTTGATATGTTCCAGTGCTTTTGACGATTTTTTTACCCTCAGACTCTATGAGTTTTAGTTTGTGCAATCCTGTAAGGAGCGTTTTAATTGGAAAACTTTCCCACTTAAACCAAAATCTTTCATCCAAGTGAAATAGTTCGTGTAGAAAAGGGTAGCTAAGATTCTTTCCTACGCTTATAGGATTAAAAAAACCAACCATTTTAGAAGGGATAATCTTAGCCGGAACTTCCAGTGTATCATCTGGGAAAAACAAAACACTCTTCCAGCCTTTTTCTGTCTTAATATCTATTTTAACTGTATTATTCATTAGATAAGGATTTTTAAATTCAATAATCCTTACCTTCTCACTCATAGATTATCTCTTCTGAAAATGATAACAGCCGTTTTATTTCATCAATCTCTTTTCGCTTCTCTTCAAGTTCTTTCTCTTCTTGTCTAATGTATTCCAATAAGAATTCTCTACCAGCATCTGTTATTGAGTAAATCTTTACCCTCCTATCTCGTCTGTCTATTCTCTCGCTTATTTGCCCTTTATCGAGAAGCTTTTTTAGGTATTTCGCTAATGTCCCTCGTGCAAACCCAGTAAGTTCTAAAAGATCCTTCCATGTTTTTGGATTTTCACTTAAGTGCAGGAGGATTTTCTTCAGATTTTCTTCAGTCTGAACCATAAACTTAGTACAGGACGAAAATTATTTAAAAATTGTGTTCATAATAAGTACTAAATTCAGAAAAATTAAAAAAATGAACCAATTGGTGAGAGTTATGGTTGGAGTAAAGACAAAGTGGGATAAAATTCAGATTTCCGCTACAATCTATCCCGAACACGCCAGAATACTTGAGAAAATACTCCAAAGAAAATATAACAAACCAATAGCCCATAATTCTGCCTCTGAAGTCATCAGAAGGGCAATCGAGAAATATGCGGAATATCTAGAGGTGGTTTTAGAAAATTAGGAGGCAAATAAAATGAGGGTGTTGTTTGGGCTACTTGGAAATATAATTAATTTTTATTTAAACTTTTCGATGAAGATTTCGAGTTTAACTAAGACGTTAGTTTCTGTTATAACAGAAGCAGCTAACAGAACTAATGTTAGAAACCAATATTATAACACTATGCTACTTATGTTATTCATTTTTGCAAATGTTGGAATTAGACTTCTGTTAGACAATTCTGTTAGAACTAACAGAAATTTTGGGTGAAATTATGCGAGAGTTTACATCAAGATCGCTATACCTCAGGATCGATCTCCTAGAGGAGGCAAGAAAGAGGAATATAAACCTAAGCAGAGTGGTCAATCAGCTCCTTGAAAATTATCTGTTTGGCAATGGCAATAACAACGTTTCTCAGGATCTTCTGAAGATTATGGAACTGAAAAAGGAAATTGAAGAAATCAGAAGGTCGATTTCTAAGCTTGATGAGATTGAAGCTCAATTGAATGACCTGATGTCCAAACTCAAAGAAAAGCAGCAAATCCAAGAAGCCGAAGAGGATGATCGCCTGGTATTACTTCTGAAAGAGGATTCAATTCTTTCAAAGTTGAATGATTTCTGGACTTTCAAGCACGAAACTGAAAAGACAGGAAACACTGTTGAAGGGATAATAAATACAAACCTGCAACTCTTCGCAACGAGGAATAATATCAGCCTGAAAAAAGCTCAAGAGCTGTTTTTCAAGGCCTTTCCTGAACTTGAGGGGAAGATAAGGTTGTAGGGGAGGGTGGGAATTTGAAGTGTGTAATCTGTGGTAAAGGAGAAGCGGTAAAGGGAGACCTCTGCGTGGAATGTGCTCGAATGGAGGAAAGGCTGAAAGGGTGGTGATAAATGCGTTGCCCTCACTGTGGGGAATTCTTGGAGAACACCCTCTTTAAAGCCCTTGAGCCTTTCCATGATAACTCACAGGTCGTCGTCACGAATGTAGATTATGTAATCGAATCTGGGAATAGAATAAGAGCTATTATTGAAGAGAAAAAATCAAACTATAAGATCATAAGGGGTTATCAGCTCGTAACCTTGAAAAAAATCGCCAAATGTTTGAGAGTTCCGTTATTGGTTTTATACTCAAATGGTGAATCTGTCAAGCTTTATGAATATGATACTTCCAAGATTGTTAGATCCAATCCGTTTTATAATTTCAAAGATGAAGAACTCGTTTTTTCAGGCTCAATTTCAGATTTAGGCTCATATCTTCATGAGAAATTCCTTGTTCATGCTCCTCCGTCACGGAGGAAGAATAAAAGGAGGTGATAGCCCTTGGCTTTGGATTGGGATTTGTTGGAGGAAAGGATGGAGAAATTTATCGATGAATGGTGCTTTGATTGTGCGAATTACGATGGTGAAGAATGCAAAGCTCTCGATTGTGAAGTTCAGCCAGACAAGCGAGAAAAAGACAGCCAATCAGCCTTCAGCTTGTGATCAAGGAAGGTTATGCATTTAAGGAGGTTGGTACTTTCTTGATACGAGAAATTAAGCCCAAAGAGGAAGTTTACGACTTAGTTTGATGAATATTCAGAAATTTCCCACCTGACTGCGATTTTGAGCTAGCTTCTTGGAGGAAATACATAAAAAAGAATAGAAACCTCTCAGTGAGAGTAAAGAGAGGCTTAAAAGGTATGGTTCAGCATCGGAGAGTCTAAGAAGATATCAACAATTAAGAGAGTGCTGATTGTTATTTTATATTTCATAGTCCTTTGGTTCCTTAAAGAAGACCTCAAACGGAGGTTGAGAAAGTGAAAGGGAGATCATTGAGGCATTGTCAAATTTGTGGAGTTACAAATGAGGAGAGACCATTGAGATTTTACTCTAATATCGATGATACGGTCTGGATTTACCTTTGCCATGACTGTGAAACTAAAGTTCTGGTAAAAACTGGAGGAGAAATTCCATTAGAGAGTTTAAAGAATTTAGGAGGTGATTTATTTGGAAGAGAGGAAACAGATAATCGGAGCGATACCAAAAAACTCGTTAATCTCTGCCGAAAGTTTAGCTGCGTATTTGAATTGTTCGGTTGAAGGTTTGAAGAATTGGCTTCGAAAGTACGAAAGCTTAGGTGTGAGATATACGAGCGTTAACGGCAAATGGATCATTGACGTCGATAGCCTGATGGAGGCTAGGAAGCAGAAATAATTGGACTACTGATTGGATGTGATTGGATAGGATGTGAT
>QMZD01000220.1 GCA_003662985.1 Archaeoglobales archaeon
ACGTGAACGCTGAAGATCTTCCTTTCATCCTTGCTGCTGTGCCTCGATGCAAAAACGATTCTGTCGAACTCCACATGCTTTTTAAGTTTTAGATCAACATGGTCGGCGTAAATGAGTCTCTCCTTAATTTCAGCGAGGTGGAATTTTTCGCCATAATAGATTGTGACATCATCAAATTTCTTCTTTTCAAAATCGAGCATTGAAAGCAGGCGATCTCTTATGTTCATCCCAGCGATGTCAGTCTGGCTGAAGATTACGATGTGCATGGCTGGATTTAAAGTGGGCTGTTAAAAAACTTTCCATGTAATATTTATATGATAGAACTCTGTAAAAATCATATGTAAAAGCAGTCGCCCGAATAGATCTTCTCAACACCGTTCGATTCAATTAGCAATCCACCATCGACATCCAAGCCTATTGCTTTTCCTGAGTAGATTTTGCCAGCTACATTAACTTTAACTTTTTTACCGATCGTATCGGAAAGCTCGATCCATCTTTGCCTGATCTCTTCCCACTTCCCGGAGCAGAGTCTATCGTAGTAGTCGATAAAACTTCTTACAACCTCTTTAAGAACCTCATTCAGGGAAACTTCTGGATTGAAGGCTGCAAGATTCGTTGCCCCCTCAGGTACAGGATTTTTAACATTGATTCCCACTCCAACAATTATTTTCAACCTCTCCACCTCTCCTGAAATCTCTGAAAGAATTCCACAGACCTTTTTGCCATGGATGAGCACGTCATTCGGCCATTTCAACTTGGCATTGAAATCCGCTAGACTCTCAGCCACGGCAACCCCAGCGGTCAGAGTGATCTTAGGAACATCTTCTACCCCAAAAGGCGGCTCAAGGACAAAGGAGAAGTATAAACCACCTTTCTCACTCATCCACTCCCTTCCAAGTCTACCCTTTCCTGAAAGTTGTCTCCTTGCTATGACGAATGAACCGCTTTCGAGGTTCCGGGCTCGATTGTTTGTGGAGTCGGTTTCGGGATAGTAGTAAATCCTCTTAACGATTCTCTCAGCATTAATGGACTTCAAAGCCTCCAGAATGGAGATGGCTGAGAAATCCGGCTGTGATACTATCTTGTATCCTTTCCTCCTCTTCGATTCTACCTCGAATCCCATCTCCTTCAGTCTCTGGATTTTTTTCCATACAGCATTTCTTGATATACCGAATTTTTTTGCAATCTTCTCTCCACTCGCCCAGTTCCTGAGCAGTGACACCAGTTCGGTGAAATCCTCTTCCTCGAAATCAATTTTTAGGGGGTACAACCTATCACCCTGTTGTGCTTCCAGTCTTCTGGAGGATTATATATTGATATTGCATAAGAGCATAAAAATAAACCTTACCGAGGTGGGGAGCATCAGAGAATATGAATCCGAAGTAAAGAAAGGAAGATGGAGTCATTACCTGTTTGGCGACAATTCTACTCAAGCTTCCAGAAGTTCTCGTCTAAAGGTTTGGTATTTATGGTAGTATTTAGGGTGGTGTTTACGGTGGTAGTACTCTCCTTTTTGGTTGCTTTAAAGCTAGCAAAGGCCTGAAAAATCAGTGCGATGAGCCATACTGCAGTTATCCAGTAAAACCACCATCCGCCTGCGGTCAGAAAATCAATTAGAAAGAGTATGAGATTTATGAGTAGGAAAATGGCTAGGTGAATTCTCAATGCTATGGAGTAAATGGATTCCATAAACTTAATTTGAAGTTGAAGTGATAACCTTTTCTGAATTTAAATGGTGAGGTCTGATGGATTCTTTAACAGAGTATAGCAAGATAGCCAGATTCATTCAGGAAGCGGAGGCTCTGAAAAATACTCTGAGGACTGGCTGGCTAAAAGCCGGGGTAAAAGGTCCCGAGAGCGTGGCAGAACACTCAATGGTATCTGCTTTGATATCCTTCATTATAGCCTATCTTGAAACCTCGAATTTTGATCTTGCCGCCAGAACAGCGTTTATAACCCTAATCCATGATCTTCCTGAAACAAGAACTACAGACCTTCACAAACTCGCCAGAAAGTACGTTAGCGTTGATTATGAAAAGGCATTGAATGATCAGCTTGAATTGCTACCCTCTAAGCTAACTAGAGAGATAAAGGATAGATTTGATGAGGTTAAAACCTTTGTAGAGGATGCTGATAAGCTGGAATTAATATTTCAGGCGAAAGAGTACGCTAGATCACTTCCCGAAGTAATGAAATATGCGGAGAATGTGCAGCTTAAAACCGAGTCAGCGAAAAAGATTCGAGAAGCTTTGCAGAAACTTGAAAAAAACTGGTGGATTTATTTCGAGGAAGATAGGTAATGATTGAACGAAGATCAAATCAAAAGTTCCTATGTGACAGGATGCTTGGTAAATTAGCGACTTGGCTGAGAATTTCAGGCTACGATACCGTTTACATCGGGGATCTCAACCTGAACAACAGGAACAAGGAAGACACCTTCATCCTGAAAAGCTTTAGAGATAGAATCGTTCTTACCAGAGACAGAGAGCTTTATAGGAGGTGTCTGGGGGCTGGGAGGGATGCTGTGTTTGTTAATTCGGATATTGTACTCGAACAGCTTAAGGAGCTTGAAAAAAGGGGAGTTGAATTTAAAATAGTCATGGACAGATGTAGTGTTTGCAATGGCTTGCTGAGAAAACCAACAGACGAAGAAATTAGGAAGGTCCTCGAAAGAGAAGGAATCTCAGAAGATCTGAAAGAGAGGTACGAGTTATGGTACTGTAAGAGATGTGAAAAGCTTTACTGGATGGGGAGCCACTGGAGAAATATGGTTAAGTTTCTGGAGAAGGTGAAGGGAAACAGGTGAAGGAACAACTGAAAGGAACGGAAAAGTAAAAAATAACAAGGCTAGCTAACAGCATAGAGAGCAGGCTTCCCCGGCATTGCCAGCTTTCTCTTCTTCTCTGGAATGTCTTGATTTAGTTCAAGTTCGACTCCCGTCTCTTTTGAAATGAATTCAATGTTTTCTTGGATTACTTTCTCCTCATTCAGTATTTTGAAATCCCCTCCATCTTTTATAGCTTTTTTAACGAAGTTGGAGACTTCTTTACCCATCTTTCTGAACCTTTCATCCTTCATTATCTCTTTCATAGCATCCTTGAAGTTCCCGGCTTTTACGGCCAAATTTAGCACCTCAGCCTTCCATGGTTCAGCAATGGCGACATAAACCTTCTTAGCCTTAACGAACTTTAGAATTTCTTTTATGTCCGAGATGAGCTCTTTCACATACTCTTCGGCTGCCTCTGCCTCCGCATCAACCTTACCCTCATCGTACTCCGGATATTTCTGAAGGCTTACGAAATCATCATGCCTTAAATGCCATAGTTCTTCGCAGATATGGGGGATAAAAGGAGATAGAAGCTTCAGCCAGTCGTCTATTATCAGGCTGAGCCTCTTTCCACCCCTCCTCAGATACCATCTCACATCGGACATAATCTCGAAGAAGGCAGCGTTTACAGCCCTTCTCGTCTGTAATTCCTCCATCGCATCGGTCGTTTCCTTTACGATTCTCTGAAATCTGCTTAAAAGCCATCTATCAAGGAGGGTTAGCGTTGATTTTGGATCTTTTTCTCCATCATCTTTGTAATTTTCCCTGATGAGTTCGTAGAATCTTCTGAGATGCTGGGATAGACTCTCAACGTCTTTCCTTCTCCAGTCGGCATCGCTGTCGTATTCCGAGGCATAGAGGATGTAGAGTCTTGTAACGTCAGCCCCGTTTTCTAAAACAGCTCTTTTCATCGTTAGCAATGGCCCCTTGCTCTTTGACATCTTCTTTCCTTCCAGGCTTACGTATCCGTTCACGGCTATCGCTCTCGGCCAGAGATCTGGTGGGAAGATGGCGATATGGTGGAACAGGAAGAATAGAAGGTGATTTGCAACGAGATCCTTTCCAGAACTCCTGAGATCGACGGGATACCAGTAGAGGAAATCCTCTCTCATCCTTTTCACAGTCTCTTTAAATCCTTCATCGAGCCCTTCGAGTCCTGAGCACGCC
>QMZD01000221.1 GCA_003662985.1 Archaeoglobales archaeon
GGGCTTAGATAAAGGTTCGAACTCAGGTAGAGGTGTGGAGGAAGATTCAAGCAAGATATTTCTCGAGACCGCCAGAAAGTTGATGAGAGAGATACCCTGGGATCCCATCAGGAAGGTATCTCTGTTTACCTCGCTGATGATATTTATAGGAACCATTGCCTATACAGAAGTTCTGAAAGACCCAACGATTGAATGGGCTTGGTGGTGGCTTTGGTTTGGTTTGTTCTTGACTTTCCTCCCTGTTGTCATGGGAAGGGTTGCATGCGGGTGGTTCTGTCCTTATGCAGCCATTCATGACATATTTTTTACAAAGTTAAAATATAAAAGAGCCAAATGGCCGAGTAATCTTAGGAATCTGAGATTTTTCGTACTTTTTGGACTGCTCGGAGTACTCGCAACTGTGGAAATATTCTGGGAGTGGGACTTTTTTATCTGGTATTGTAGAGCATATCTTATCTTGGCCGTGGTTTGGGGTATCATTTTCAGTCCGAGGGATTGGTGTAGATACGTTTGCGTTCTGGGAGCTTATGCACAGATCTATGCAAGGATCAGGGTTTTAGGAGTAAGGGTTGACGAGAGGATGTGTCTGAGATGTGAAAGCTGTGAGTGCGAAAAGAATTGCCCAATGAATGTTGACTGGAAAAGCGGGGTTAAAGAGAGGTGGATAACACCTGATTATTGCATTTTATGCTTTAATTGTGTGAATGTCTGTCGTTCAGGAGCGGTTTATGCTTGGAGGGTGCATTAATAGAATCGAAAATGATATATCATTTTTTATCATAAAATAAGATATGAAAGGCGTTATATTCAGATGTCTCCAGGAAATGGTTGAGAAAAAAATACGGTAAGGAAATATGGGAAAAAGCCCTCGAAAAAGCCGGATTGGATAAGGATATGACTGTCATACCGACACAGAGCGTTAGCGATGGTATCGTTTTAGGCTTGGTTAACAGCTTATGTGAGATTAAGGGCATCTCCCTTTCTGAACTTGCCGATACCTTTGGGGATTACTGGGTTAACGTGTATTCTCAGAGGATATACAAAACATTTTACGACGAAGCCAATAACGCCAAGGATTTTCTTCTAAAAATGGATAGTGTGCATAGAATAATGACGAAAAAGCGTAAAAGCCTCATAAGAATTGAATCTCCAAACCTTATTAAACCTCTTCTCTTCAACAATTCAAGAATTAAAGGGTAAATTCTGCTTTCATGAACATTTGCTGGATAAACGTGGAAGAATAAGGGTGTTAGTGTTTTGTAATCGATTAAAATCATAGGCTTCATTCCCAAAAAGAATCCCTTGGTTGAGAAACCCCATTTATATGGTTTATTTCTTAAATCCCTTCTTTTGAATGGATTTAGATCCAAGGTTATATCAGTCCAATCCAATATTAAAATTGAGGGCTTCTTTCTTCTTTTCTTTGCATTAACGTTAAGAATTGAAGATGAATTTGACAAATTGTTCAGCTTCAAATTTAGACATAAAATTGTAGATAGATCTTAGTTTTATCCTCTCATCAATCCTTAAAAACTTTCTAAGCTCATATCGATTGTTTACCTCTCCAACAGCGGATATCTCTAATGAGAAGAACAAAGCTAAAACAATGATTTTTAGAAAAATTACTGCTTTATTAACTGGAGTTATCTTGTATCTCGCTAGAGCTTTCTTTGTTTCTCTCGTTTCCAGTTTATTGACGATTTCTCCTAAGATCTTCCATTTTTGGTCTTTTTCATCTGGAATAACTGGTAGTTTCACACTAATCACCAAAAAAGATGAATAAATGAGATCTATCAATTTTTCGAGTCTATAGCTACTCTGTTTTTAATTTCAAGAAAAATTGCAGTGTCCTGTTAAAAAGGAATTTGAATTAGTTGTCTGTTTGAGATATGGAGGTGATTCAGTGGAGATTAGATGAAGGAATAAGTGAACTCCCTACAATAGTTGTAATAGACATTCTGGAAGAGATGTAAACACACGTCTCATCGTTTCTTGCGCCTTCAGCAATCCAGTGAGATGCGAGAAGTGTTTTGTCGGTTCCGAGCGCTCCAGCGACAACTGTTAGTGTGTTTCTATAGTCCCCCTCCGAGATATTCGTCAAGAAGCTTGATACCAAATTTTTCCATATTACTCACCACTTGGGGTATATCAAAATCTCTTTAAAAGTTTAATCTATTTAATGAGGTCGTGGTTTGCTGGGAAAAAGAAAAGTCTGATGTTATTTGGTGTTGAAAACCTGTCTGAAGTGAGACATTTTTTAAATGATTTCAAATTCTTTGAACATCTAGCCCTAATCAATAGTCTTGGTTTGAGTGTTTCGACGGTATCGTTGTTAGGGATACATTTATCGGTAGCATAAACTCTATTTTCTTCATGTTCTTATATTCTCCTCATGTATCCTCATGCATCTGTTACAACTTTAATGTGGTCTCAGCTGTCGTAGAGTTGACTTATGCGAATACGATACGAACTCTGATCCTATTCAGCGTTTCGCATCCATTTTAAATGAAAATTCTTCAAAATTCCCCTTAAAGATACAACATCCCCAATAACTATCACTGCCGGTGCCCTTACTTTCTCTCTTTTGGCAATTTCAATTATATTTAAAAGTGCACCTTCGACGATTCTTTGCTTGGGGCTTGTGGCATTCTCAATGATCGCGACAGGGGTATCAGGATCTTTTCCACCCTTTAAAAGTTTTTTCACATTTCTCTCAAGATTTGAGATACCCATAAGAATTACTATCGTTGCATCTAGTTTTGCAATCTCTTCCCAATTTATTCTTTCTTTTTCTTTTTCCCCTTCCTCACTCTCCCTCTCCTTCCCGGTGAGGATGAGAATTGCCGGAGAAAATCTTCGGTGATTTAAGGGGATGCCCGCATATGCCGGGGCTGCAATAGCTGAAGAGATGCCTGGAACGACAACAAAACTCACCCCATTTTTAGCCAAAAATTCAGCCTCTTCACCCCCTCTGCCAAAGACGAATGGATCTCCTCCCTTCACCCTTGCAACCTTTTTCCCTTCTTTTGCCAGTTTAACCAAAAGCTGGTTGATCTCATCCTGAGTTTTCTTATGCCTGCCCTCTCTTTTTCCGACCTCTATTATTTCGCTTATCTTACACTCCTTTTTGATGAAATCCTTGATTTCGTCTCCAACCAGATCATCAATTAAAGCCACGTCTGCCTCTTTGAGGTATTTCACGGCCTTTAATGTTAACAACTCAATGTCACCGGGTCCAGCACCTATCAGATAAACCATTCCTTTTTGTCCAGAGTTCCCCCGAGTTTTGACCATCCTATCAGTCCTTTAACCCTCTATCAAAAATCCTGAGTTCTTCCAGCAAAGGGCTTACCCTCGCCTTGATATCTTCCGAAATTCTCTCTACTTCTTTTCCAATCGCCTTGAGATCCCTTTCGCTGCATTCTCCATAGCCTTCAGACTTTTCAAGTCCAACCTCAAATTTCCTATCGAATCTCGCCTCTTTTTTCCCATCCGGGCTGAGAAGCTCGCATTTTATCTCAAAAGAATTTTCATCAAGCTTGGAATAGATTCCCGCTGGAATGCTGCATCCAACTCCGAGTTCTTTCAGAATCTCCCTTTCCACCATCGCCTCGAACATCGTTTTCCTGTGATTCATGAAAGAAACAAGCTCCTCCTCCCCCTTTCTCGTTGCAACAGCGATTATACCCTGATTCGCAGATGGAACAAAAAGCTCTGGATTAAGCCTTTCGTAAGATATCTTTTCATGCAGTCCAAGCCTTATCAAACCCGCCTCTCCGACGATTATTCCGTCGTAATCCCCGCTCTCGAGCTTCCTGAGTCTTGTATCGAGGTTTCCCCTTATGTCTTTGATTGAAACGTCGTCTCTTAATCTCCTTACTTGGGCTATCCTTCTCAGGCTTGAGGTGCCTATTACAGCCCCGCTGTCCATCTCTTCGATCCACTTTCCATTTCTCGATATGAAAGCATCGAATGGGCTTTCTCTTTCCA
>QMZD01000222.1 GCA_003662985.1 Archaeoglobales archaeon
ATCGCAATATCGCAGTTCTCAAAGTTGGATAGAGCAAAATACCTTTTAACAAGCCCACGCATTATATCCGAGTCCGCTTGGTTGCTTGTGCATCCGTAGGTTTCAATGTAAATCTTAGGTTTTATCCCTTCTATCTCCGAATGATCCATCGTCTAAAATTGGCAAATGCTGATTAAAAATATAACTGAACGGTTTTGTAAAATTTTAGAGATCAATAGAAGGGTCAAATGGAATAGTCAATAGTATAGGTGCAAAGCTATTCATAAGTACTAATTACTTCAATACACCACAATTACTTCACTTTTCCTTTTCACTTTTCCTTTTTTACCAAATTTCATTCAGCAACCGTCAATTTCATCGGAATGGACGTAGCATTTGAAATCACAATCTCGAATCTTAATGAATTCCTAAAATATCGCAGTTTACTTTTCAAAACAGGTAAAAAATACTATAACAACGAAAAGATTATGTAAGAGAAAGTAAAGTTTCCTGATGATTTTGTTATAACTATGGAGTGGTGAGAAAAGTATGGAAATGCCAAATCTTGAAAAAAACGATGCTGAAAGATCCTTGCTATATGATATCAATCCAGCACCGATCATTGATGAGGCGATAATAGCCGTAAGATTGAAACCCAAAAATGTTAAAGACAAAATCAGAAGAGAGATAGCATATTATCTCTTTCATAGCTATGAGAGACTCTTCCTCAAGGAAGGTAGAGATATAAAGAACCCACATGATAGAGAATATTTTGAAAGATTAGTTTGGTACCCGGGGGGATTTTTACTTGAACATGTTTGGATATGACAACATTCTTGATATCGACAATCCGGATAGAGTATATAAAGAGGTTAAAAAGGCACTCAAACGCATTGAGGATGAGGATGCTCGTGGAGCAATCATAAGGGCGAATATTTATTATGAACAAAAAACAAAACCTGGCTCTGATGAATATGCTCGATGGTTTAGAAACGCAGATCCAATAGAGTTGTACGAAACTGCTCTGAGAAAACTTGAGAATCTTCCCGATGATAGCAGAGAGATAGAGTACATAATCTATCGCTGGATGGAAGCCTTGGATGCTTTTTCAGAAAAACTTCCCAAACCAATAAAAGGAAAGATAATGGCTGTGTTGGGGTATGGCGCAAGCTTGGGTCTTGAAGAGCTGATTTATAAACTTAATCCTGAATTCTGGACAGAAAAAGGAATGTCTATCCTTTACCATATTTCCAGTGATCCAAATTTCATTAGCAATTTCGATGCCTCAGCACCCCACTTTATCCCCGCCATTCCGATGTTGATCGGAATAGGTATGTCTACCTATTTCGGAAGGAAAAAGCATATTGAAGAGCAAATAAAAATAAACGAAGAGTGGGGCAGCAAAAAGAGCATCGTGAGAGATGCAAGAAAAGGGCTCGAGTACTTAAAAAAATTCGAGGAAAAATACAGGGATAAAAATTATAGAGTTGTGTAATCTCATAAATTTTTATTTATCAAAGATTCGGATTATTCGGCCAGTTAACTTTTGTCTTTTTCGGTGCGAAATTGTGTAACCACTTGAACACCAAGGTATCTCTCCAAATCCTTCAAATCAAAGCAGTAAACCCTCCTGCCCTCAAATTCCTCTACGCGATTGCTGAAACTTTTCGCGAAAATGGCAAACGTCTCTTCCCTCTCCTCGTTACACCAGTCAACAAAGCTCGATTTTTCGGCAAGCTCTTTAACGATCTTTTTAGCGTTAACCCTGTCTTTCCACTTGCATTCAACAAAGAGAATCTGTTTTGTTTGCTCGTTCAGAGCAACTATATCAATTTCTTTATCTTTGTGCCACCATCTACCACTTTTTGTGGCTCTAAATCCAACCAAATCAGAAATTATTTCTCCCACAAATCTTTCAAATTTGAAGCCGATGTAACTATCGATTTCATTCTTTATCGTTTCGAGCACATCGTCCACTTTCCCTTCTTCCAACTCCTGCTTGTTCGGAAAAACGAACCTGAACCAGAAATCAAAGAAATTATCCCGAATGCTGTACAGGGATTTTTTCCCCTTCAACTTGCTTTTCAGCGTAGTAGTTACTGGAAACTGTCGTTCTATGATATGCAATCTATCGAGAATGTAGAGATACTTCGATAACAAACTCTTGTCCAAGCCCGTGATGCTGTTGATCTCACCAAAGGTTGTTGCCCCTCCCGCGATGGCGGAGATTATGCTCATGTAGTTTGATGGATCCCTGAATTCTTCTCTCATCAGTATCTCCACTTCCTCGTAGAGAAATTCACCTTTGCTGAGTATTCTTTCCCTTATGTTTTTCCACACTCTATCTGTAGGAGAGAATTTCACAAGGTAACCGGGAATCATGTCGAGCACTGAATAAACAAGTATGAGATCCTCCATTTTGTATTCTGGGAAGAAATCCCGGATATGCTTCACGTTCATTCTGTCGACCATCCACTGTCCGGTTCTCCTCCCGTATAGGGGGCTTTTGTACGATAGAGCATGTTTTTCCATCATTCCTATGCTGGATCCGCAGAGAATGAGCATCATATTTGTATCTCTCAGTAAAGCATCCCACTTGTCCTGGAGTACGGAAACTATTTCCGGAAACCTCTCAACTATAAAGGGAAATTCATCGAAAACAACGACGAGCCTTTGATTTGATTTCCTGGCAAGATATTCGAATACATCGTCCCAGTCACTAATAGGTCTTTTAGCCAGTTCAAAGTCCTTAAAATGGGACATCAGAAGGTTATTTATCCTTCTAATAGTTCCCTCCCGAGATTCAAGCCTCCCCAGAAAATAAAAATAGTTTTTTCCCTTGGAGAAGTGAACAAGCAGTTCGGTTTTACCTATTCTCCTTCTCCCATAGATCACTATGAGTTCCGCCTCTCCACTACTGTATTTTTTCTCCAGGAATTCCAATTCCTGTTTTCGGTCTATAAATTTCATCACAAGTATATACTTACAGTTCAACTATTTTAAACTTTCTCAGAAATTCCCCAAGGTACCTTTTTCAGTTCTTGTTATTGCTTTTTTTAAAAAATGGATTCAAAAAACTTAACACACCTTACAAGCTCTATGAGCAATAAAGTAATATATTCTCCCAGCGTTCCTTTTTTGAATGCTCTGGGTTGAGAAATACAGGCCGAAAAAGCTTGAAGATGTCGTAATCTCCAAAAAGTTGCTTGATGATATTCTGAAATGGGCCAGAGAGTGGGATTCTCATCGAAAACCCTTGCTTTTAGCCGGTCCACCTGGAACAGGAAAAACGAGTCTTGCTTTGGCTCTTGCAAGCAGCCTTGGATGGGGGACAGTCGAGCTAAACGCAAGCGATCAAAGAAGCTGGCCTGTAATTTCAAGAATCGTTGGAGAGGGAGTTTTCAACGAGACTTTAAGTGATGAAGGAGAATTTTTGAGTTCTTTAGAGGGTAAGAGGAAGGTAATAATCTTGGATGAAGTTGACAACCTCCATAAGAAAGAGGATGCAGGAGGAGAGGGGGCGCTTTTGAAGATAATAAGGAAAAAGCCCCTACAGCCAATGATCTTGATAGCAAACGATCTCTTTGCCCTATCAAGGGATCTCAGAAACCACTGTAAAGTTGTCAATTTCAGGAGAGTCGATTACAGATCGATAGTGAAGGTTCTGCAACGCATTTGCAAACTCGAGGGAATAAGGGCAGAAAAGGATGCTTTAGTTCTCATAGCAAAGAACAGCGCTGGCGATCTTAGGGCTGCGATAAACGATCTTCAAGCGGCAGCAGAAGGAAAGAAGAAGCTTACAGTAGAAGATGTGGCCACTACAATCAGAACCCAGCAGACGGACATCTTTAAGGTTATTCAGAAGGTATTCAAGAGTTTTGATCCAGAAGTCTATTCGATGGCGATGCTGTTGGATGAAACCCCCGATAACATCATCTGGTGGGTTAGTGAAAATTTGCCCTTAGAGTATGAGGGAGACGACCTCCTGAAAGCTTCGCTTGTG
>QMZD01000223.1 GCA_003662985.1 Archaeoglobales archaeon
CGTCATCATCTTCCGTGAGTTCTTGTAAGCCTACTTGTTCCATCCAATCAGTTCGGTTGAACATGGTTCCCGACCATGGATGTCCCCTTTGCTCTAAACACTTCAAAGCCCGTAATGCAGTCTGATGATTGCCGGGCATACTGAACTGCGCCGAACATGGTATTCCATAGGAGTGAACCATGTCGATGGTCTTCTTAATTGCATCCACAACTTCGTCTCTCCACCACCCCATAGTGGTGGCAGGATAGTACTCTTCTGTCCCGCTTGGTGATGAGTTGGGAAAGATTACCCACGCAACTCCGCCCTCGCATCTTTCCTTGTAATATCCATAAAAGTTTTCATTTGGTAGGTATGTGGTTGGGTCAACCAAGGCATTCCAGTGTGGCGAAAGGATTATTCTGTGCTGCAGTGTAATGTTGGGACCAATTTTCAATGGGCTGAAGAGATTCGGGTATTTCCTTTTCACAACAGCAGGTATTTCTACCATTTTCTTCACCCCTCCCTTTTTTGACGGGGTAATATATTAAAAAATTAAATTTTTTTATATCAACTTATCTTTTCCGCCACGTCTCCCAATCCAAGTTCGTTTAATTTTTGGGCAGTTGGTTTACCGCTTTCCCAATCCCACCCTCTGAACTCGTAGTATTCTCTTAACATCGCCTCCAACCCAAGACTCTTACCGGCGGTTGGCCCCTCGTTCAATGATGCTGTGACAATTCGAGGCAGTTTGTCATCTTTCCTAGTGATACCCCTCAGGTTATTTATCACCCTCTTTAGGTTGAACATTCTTTCTCCTGCCCTAACGAATTCTTCCATGCTTAGATTCCATCCCGTAATTGAGTTGAACAAATCGAGGACTTCTCTCGGTGTCGACTGAATGAACATACAGAGTAGCAGTGAATTATACACCTCCCTGAAGTTTTGGTACTTTACGAAAGATGAGACCCTTCCCTGCATGTTGAACCTCTCCCCGGGAGATATGTCCAGCTCTTGGATACCTGTTCCCAACTCTACTACGAACCAGTCCGGTCTGTTATGGCAGGCACCCCTTGGACTTGTCGCGTACCCCAAACCCTGACCGAAAAATGCCCTGGCATCATGCATTGGAACCTCAAGGCCTTTAACCTCTGCAACCTCCTCCTCATTTACTCTGAATTTCGCGGCAATCGCTCTAACTCCCTCGGCCAGAACATCTCCAAATCCCTCTCTTTTAGCAATCATTTTGATTAGGTTGCTGATTCTCTCGCCATCACCCCATTCCAGCCTCATTCCTGCATCTCTTTCACTTATAACTCCTTTCTCAAAGAGATACATGGAGAACGCAATGCTGACACCAGCAGATATCGTATCCATCCCGTACGCATTGCATAGGTGATTTGCATAAATTAGCTCGTCTAAATCCAGATTTCCGCAGAGAGGACCGAGAGCAACGATTGTCTCGTACTCTGGTGTGTCAACCTCATCTATCCCCTTCTTGTTATACCTGACTCTTTTGCCGCAACCGATGGGACATCCAAAACACGCGTACCCCTTGACAGGATATCGTTCCATGAGTGTTGTGGGGCTAACGTTTTCGGCTGGAAAGACAGTCCCAGTGAAGTATTTGTAGGGAACATCTCCTAAAAGAAAACCCATATCCAAATAACCTAGCGTACCGTACTTCCCAAGGAGGTGGAAGAACGGATTTGCCTGATTCGTTCTCATTGTGGTATTATAAGCCTCGTCAAACTTCTCCTCATCAGCAATTTCGACCTTTGCATCACCGTGAGCAGCAACAGCTTTGAGGTTTTTTGATCCCATGACTGCACCAAATCCGCATCTACCGGCGGCCCTTCCGGCATCGTTTATAACACAGGCATATTTGACTAAATTCTCACCTGCCAGGCCGATACATGACACCCGCACTCCCTTTTCGCCCAGATCCTTTTTTATTATTTCCTGGGTTTCGTAGCAGTCCTTACCCCAAAGATGCGTCGCGTCTTTTATCTCTGCTTCTCCATCATGTACCCAGATGTAGACCGGCTTTTCTGCTTTTCCCGTAATCAGAACACCATCGAAACCGGCACGTTTCAATGCCACTCCAAAATGCCCGCCAGAGGTCGACTCGCCCCAAACTCCATTTGGTGATAGACCAGCTATGGCAAACCTGCTCCCAGAAGGAACTCTCGTGCCAGTAAAGGGACCGGTCAGGTATGCAAGATAGTTCTCGGGAGAAAAAGGATCTAAGTCTGGTGTGATTTGGTCAAACAATAGCTTTGCTGCAAGGCCGACTCCACCTATATAGGCCTTCGCCCATTCTTCTTTTAGGTCAATAGGAGTGGACGAACCATATGAAAGATCTATCTTCAATATTTTACCGTGATAGCCCTTCATTTTAATCACCAATCCACAACTTTTCCATCATAAGCGTATTCAAATAACCGTTTAATATCCAACTCACTTGTTGGCCTCACGCTGAAGATGACGGTCGGATCCTCCCATGCATACTTTGTTAGAGTGTCTAGTTTCTTTTCAAAGTCATCTCTTTCGATCCCAAACTCTTTGAGTGCCGTAGGAACTCCTAACTTTTTCAGGAAATCAGCAAAAAGCTCAATAAGTTTGTCAAGATACTCTTTCTCGCTTGCGGCTTTGATTTCCAATGCCTTTGCAAGTTCAACGTAAGAATTCGTAACTTTTGATTCATAAGCGAGAATATAGGGTATGAATACACCTACCGATATGCCATGGTGGATACCGTACACTTTCCCAAGTGCATGACCCAAAGAATGGGTCAACGCTGCTCCCGAATTTGAAAAAGCCAGACCAGCCATGGTTGCAGCCAATAACATATGATATCTGGCTTCCGTATTCCGAGGATCTTCGGCTGCAATAGGTAAATACTTAAATACCGCCTTTATTGCTCCAATAGCTAGACTATCGGTGAGGATATTCGTCCACTGACGGTTTATAAACGCCTCAAATGCGTGGGCAAGAACATCCAGACCGGTTCCAATCGTAAGGTCTCTTGGCATACCTACGGTTATCTCAGGGATCAGAATTGCAAAATCTGGAACGAGCTCGGGATGGCCATGGGCTATCTTTCTTGGCGGTGTCTCTGAGGTGTCTGTTAGAACAAAAGCCCAGGTTGCTTCAGAACCTGTACCCGCTGTTGTTGGTATGGCCATTAGTAGGGCTTTTGCTCTAAGCCCTATCGATTCTAACGGCGTCGTCTGGCCCATATCCAAGTCTGGCCTTTCGTACTTCATCCATGCAGCTTTTGAAGCATCTATTGCGGAACCCCCACCTACAGCGACTATGAGGTCGGGCTCGAATCTCTCCATTTGTTCAACGATCTCGTCAATCACAGGTATAGGTGGTTCTGGTTCAGCTTTATCGCATATCTCGACTGTGAATCCAAATTGCTGAAATACTGGAGTCAGACTCTCAGCTATCTGCCTTATGGGTTTATCTGTTACGATAAAGGCTCGTTTCTTTTCACGCAAGGGTGCAATTGCCCCCAAAGCTGCAGCCAATCCAAGGCTGCCCATAAAAATTCTAGGGCATAAGAAAGTTGACTGCAATCTTCTCATAGGCTTTGCTCCGGCTATTGTGAATAAAAGTCTCATTGGGTACTGATAAAACGCCCACGAAGTCATCTACATCCCCCCGACAACATGTTAATATTAATCATGAGCAAATAGAAAAAGCTTATAATCATCTATGAGCATCTTTAAACACATATGAGCACATATAATTATATTTTGCTTACAAAAAATTAATATTTTCTTTGATCAGTATTGATCATGTCGAATGGGTTTTTTGAGTGGGCGGAAGAGACGTTTGACATCAAAAAGGTCTTCGAGAAGCCCGAAGCTTTAAAAGGAATTCGCGTGCTAGATGTCTCACAAGTGCTGATAGGTCCAGAGACAGCTTCATTGCTGGCAGATTTTGGTGCAGAGGTTATTAAAATCGAGCCTCCGGGGATGGGAGAGCTCTTAAGA
>QMZD01000224.1 GCA_003662985.1 Archaeoglobales archaeon
CAAAAACCTCTCTCCGGAGTTTAACTTCATCATCCACAGCTTTCAGCCAGATATTGTAGTTATCCAGACCACAGTATCCTGCAGCTAATATGTTAAGGATGTCTCCAATGTCCACTTCTGCTGGCTCGGGCCATCCTACCTCGCTAAGCTTGTCATCCAATCCAAAAACCCACACCGGAACATCAATTCTCATAGGCGTATCGTTTAATGCTGGCAAGATGTGGAATGATACGATTGAAGGCAATTCTAGAATCTTTTTCACCACTTTTACCGCCCAATCGATGAAATCTTCCTCTCTTGATGCTACTGGAAAATTCGATTTAACGAAGTCTTTTGGATCTCTTATCATACTATTGTACGATCTCCTCCACCTTAACGTTGCTCCAAGCTTGAGGGGTGTAGTATATCCCGCCGAGCTTGCGTAGGCAAGTATCAGCTGGAAGTCGGGTTTTCTTGCGAGCAGCTCCTCCATTAACTCCCTCAAAATCCCAACTTCTGATGTCCCCTCCAGTTTTTCGAGTTCCTCTATTGCTCTTTTCTTGTTATCCAGCGCCAATGATAGGAGCCTTTCGGGTTTTTCAATTTTTAACTCATCCTTAATTTTATCGAAAATGCTCTTTACCAAAAACTCCCTGAAAAAAGCTGTTCTGCTCTCCTTGCTTACACCAACGATTGGAATGCCCTTTCTCCTGCAGGTATCTAGAAGTTCTATCACTGTTTCAAAGTATCTGAGCATGAAATCTCTGTCGTTAACGTATCCCGTTTCAATTGGGATGTGTGCAAGTCTTCCATAAATCGAACCGTCAAAGAGCAGAAAACCATCGAAACCATCCATTATAGCTTTGAGTGCTACTTTGTGCTCCAGCCACTCCATCTTTCTGTGGATGAGGCGTGCTGCATCGTATGTTGAGTCTGCCGTGAAATCAAAGTCTGCAACAATATCTTTATATTTTCCACCCTTTGAAAGAGCAGTTGCCCTCACAACGTAAAAGATCCCTCCATTGCTAGTCACCAGATGTGCAGAACTGCTATCTATCGCCATTACAGGAAACTCTGAGGGGGAGTGGTTGGGCAAGTTAAAATCAATCCAGAATTTTTCAAATGCTCTTTTAAGCTCTGAAGCGAGCTTGGATGATTTGTATTCGTACTCCTCTTTTATTCTTTCAGATTTAGAGCTCAGTTCTCTGATATACGAATCGAGGAATTCTGGCATGCAAACACCTCAGAAATAATCTTCCCAAGTCCTGTCACCTCAATCCTCACGTTTCTCCCGACTTTCCTCCTTCTTACAAAGCCTATGTCTTCAAGCTTTGCGATGTGATGACTTATTCTCGATCTTTCGCCTCTGAACTCCTGTGAACCTTTTTTGATGTCAGGATTGAGCTTCAAAACTAGCTCATCGAGAGATTTAACGCCATTACCCACAGCAGAAATTATCTCAAGCTGCTCTTTACCAGGAAAGTCTACAGGCAGTACAGGAATTTCTACGATTTCCTCGATCCCTACCTCCTCGTCCCTCTCGTTGTACAGCGGAATTGAAGAAATTAGCTTTGAGCCTGTAACGCATGCAGCGATGTAGGCTGCTACGGCAAAAGTTCTTAACGAACCGGAAACGTTCAGAATCGTATTCTCTCCTCTCTCTTTCTCATCTTTTATTATCCGAACAAGCTGCGATGCTGCTCTCATTACATTCTTTTTATCAATCTCAACGATTCTGACATCCCAGACTGTTTTTAGCTCTTTAGCCATCTTTTCAGCAATTTTTCTGGCTATTCTTTCCCCACTCGTCTTTTGCTCTCCAACTGCAAGCACAACCTTGCTGACAGGATATTCTCTTAAAGCCCTGATAGAGTCCATTAGCCTCTCTTTGTGATGTCCAACAAAAACTATCTGAATCACAATAGTTGTTCAATTTGATAATACTTAAAATTTTCGTTCAACAATTTCTAAATGGTCTTGGTAATATATGAAAAAAGGTAGTTAATAGTCATAGATTCACGGTTATGGGAGTGGAGGAAATTCATACACTTATTATGCTAACTTGGAAGCTGCTTAAAAGACTATAGAGCCAGAACCCTGTTAGTTCTCGAATACAGCCCTATTGTACTTGGAAATACAAAATACAAAGATCAGCCTCTATTGCTCACCTGAAGTGTAATAACTAAAGCTAAATCAGACTGTTAGGATTCAATCTCCTCCATATTATACCAAAGAAGGAGATCCTGTGTTATAGTCTCAGAATCATCAAAAGCCAGTACGACAAAGGCTACATCTGCATGTCCATCCACAAACACCTAAAATTCAAAAGAAGAAAAAGTTGGACAGATTGTTGATTTCCCGATGCGTGCCTTTACAGTCGTTTACGTTAAAGCCGTCGATATCGAATACTTCGATCTTCACGTTAAAGTACGATAGCGAGGTGTTGCATATTGCGAGCTTTTTGCATTCCTATCCGAGATACCCTCTCTGTGAGAAAGAAAATACAAGTCATGCTCAGGTAAATCCTTTTTAGCTCAATCTAGTAATTGAAAAATTAACCAAAGGCGGTTAATGATATTGATGAGGTGGTAGAATGGGAGTTCAGGAGGAAATATTCGAGGAGTTTTTTAGAAAGTTAAGTGAGGACGAAGCTGTTCCCACCTCGATTATTGAGGAATTAAGGAAATTGCTCGAGAATGGTGAAATCTCTCAAGAGAGCATCTTTGAAATAGTTAAAAGGGTGTATAAGGATGTCAGTAACGATTAGAACAATGGATATTCACGCTTTCAGGGGAATTCCAGATTTAGAGCTAGAGCTGGATGGAAAAAGTGTTATTATACGAGGAGAAAACGGAATGGGAAAAAGCTCGATAGTAGATGCCATTGAATTCTTCTTTACTGGTAAGGTATCCCATCTGGAAGGAGTAAGAGGGTTATCCCTACAACGGCACGGGCCTCATGTACATTACAGCCCAGAAGATGTAAAAATCGAGATAACGTTTAATCCCGGTAATGTTTCCTTGACGAGAACTTTTACTTCAGCTCCAGATCCACCTGAGAAGTTTGAAGATTACTTTCAGATAACTCAAAAAGGGACTTTCATCCTACGAAGGTCGCAGATTCTTACATTTATCATGAGCCGACCTGCAGACCGTTTTAGAGCGATAGGGAGTATTATCGGTATAGAACCGCTGGATAAAGTGGAACTCGAGATGATGCGGCTTCGCGATGATTTGAAGGGCGAAGTAGAATCCATAGAGGATAAGATTAACGACCTGTTCGCCAAACTCCCCAAAAATTTGGGAGAGAACATAACGAGAATTGAGGAGGTGTTGCCAGCTTTAAATAAAATACTAAGAGAGGCCGATTTACCCGAGATTGAAACTTTTGAGGGCTTGGACGCCCTCTCTGAAGAAATACTAAAGGCCATAAAGAAGGATGTCAACATGGAAACAGTCAGAGTGTTAAAAGACGTGATAGGTACGATAGAAACCTTATCGATGCCAGATGATGTTGTGGGTAAACTCGAGAACCTCAACGAAAAGATAGAACAGCTTTTAGTAGAAGGTTCGGGATTTAATCTCTCTGAAGCAGGTTTGCTCGAATCCGAGCTACTTGAAGTAGGTAAAAATATTTTAGAAAAGGAGAAGAGGGACTTTTGCCCTCTATGTGAACAAAAAATTGATCGAGAAAGGTTACTTTGGAAAATCCGCGAGCGCCTAAGAATTCTTCGTAGCATTTCTGAGAGGGCATCAGAAATTCGAGAAATTTCTGTCCAAGTAAAGAACAAATTAGGAACGTTGGTTAATGAATTGGAATCTATACAAACGAAGATCGAACCGTTCGCAGAACTATTCAAGGAAAAAAGCGAGTTGCCGAGGAAAATCGTTTTTCTGAGGGATTTTATACGTGAAATTGCGACCGCCACCGAACTTAAAATGAAAATACACATTCAGAAATTTAGCCAGCAA
>QMZD01000225.1 GCA_003662985.1 Archaeoglobales archaeon
GCCGTCTTCCTTTCCCTCTTCAAACATTCAACCAGCTTAAAACAGAACTCAGGGTTAAGATACACAGTTGGCTCATCCAGAAGCAATAGATCTCCAGAAAACGCTTTTAAGAGTGAAACAAGCTTAGCCTCCCCGGCACTTAGCGTATGGGGATGTCTCTCCAGTAGATCCCTTAATCCAAAAAAATCGATATAATTGCCAGGAATTGAGACCTCATCCCTAACACTTCGGGCAGTAAAACCGTAGTTAGGGTACTGTAAGCTGATGGAAATCTTCTTTTCGTGTCGGTAAATTTTCCCACTTTCGGGCTTGAGTATGCCACAAAGAATCTTCAGCAGTGTTGTCTTGCCTGAACCGTTGTCACCGATAATTGAGACTATTTCTCCTTTTCTCACAGTAATGTCAACTCCATTGAGAAGTTCTTCTGTTTCGGATCCTACAGATTCCGCAGATTCCGGATAGGAGAAATGGATACCTTCTGCGATCAGAATCTCTTTCGAGGTCTCTTTCGAGACATCAACCAAATTCGGGGTCTCAATCAGACTCCTCGAGATTTCAGTCGAATTTTCAAAAAGCTTGCTATCTGTAGCTTTCTTGTTTCCTAGGTCAAAAACCCTATCAAAATTATTTAGGGGATTTACATGTCTTCCATATCTCTTGTCTGAGAAAATTATGGACTGCTCAGAGTTGAGCAGAAACTCAAGCAATTTTCCAACTCTGGATGGATGGAGATGGGAGAAAGCTTCGTCTAAGATCAGACACTTTCTTTGAGAAGATAAGGCTGCCAGAATGACAACAAGCTGTTTCTCTCCATCCGAAAGCTGTGATGTTCTTCTCTCCAGAAGATGTTCTGCATTGATCTTTCTTGCGTTGTAAAGAATTGTCTCTAAACTTTGATTCTGGGATGCCGAAAGAATTTCATCCAGAACGTCTTCAAAAACTATTTGCTCTTCGGGGATTTGAGAAACCAGGTGAATATAATCTCTGAACCTCCTTGGATCTTTTTCACCGAAAATAGTGACGTCTCCTCTCAATTTCCCTTTATAAAAAACAGGGATAAGCCCTGTTAAAATCCTGAAAAGGGTCGTTTTTCCTGAGCCCACATCTCCTTTCACAAAGATTTTTTCCCCCTCATCCAGCGAAAAATCAAGATTTTCGATTATCCTTTTTCCAAAAAACTCAAAAGTGAGGTTTTTCAGTTCAATAGCCTTCATTTCCCTAATCAAGCCTTATTCCCTTCTGGTCCAGCATTTCCCTTATGTAAGCGTAAGCCCCAATAGCCAGAACGTGATCTATGAAGAAGTCCTGGGGCATGTAAATGATCGTAGTTGCAAAGAGTACCACAAGAAAAGGATCTATTAAGCCGAGAAACGAAGTGGTTTCGGTGGCGAAGGCTAAAGCTGAGGGATTGAGGCTTGCATACCTGTAGAAGACAAGAAAGCCTGCCGCATAGACGGGAATAAATGAAACGATGCTTCCCAACCACACCGCGAAATACCCAATTCTAGAGTTTCGCCAGAAGAGCTTTCTGAAGTATCCTGTTAGAAATGCCGCTATCGGGAAAGTGAGGAGATATCCAGCCGTTGGGCCGAAAAAAACACCTATACCTCCTGTAAACCCGCTTGCAAGGTTTAAACCCATAGCGATCAAGATAAGATAGATTATTTGAGAGATAAAACCCCAGTATGGACCAAGAAGCAAACCGGAGAGCACAACACCAAGATTCTGCATCGTGTATGGTATGACCCCGATTTTAAAGCTAAGTTGAGCCGTTAATCCGGTAAAGACGGCCATGGTCGATGCAAGGACGAGTTTGAGAGGGGTATTAAATTGTTCATCAATTTGGGTAACCATTTTGTAAACCATAATATATCGGGTTGATATTTTGTATTAAAAATTTTCCAAACCTCATTTAAACCTATTCGAGCCTTAGCTGTTTTAGCTTTCCTATAAGCTCGTAGATATCAAATCCAAGGGCAAAAACCTCTGAATCGATTTTATAACCTTTTTTTGTTCTTTTCAACTGTTCAATTTCGAAGAATTTCCACTTTTTTCTTGGAAGCTTAAGCCCGATAACAGCTTCAGCACCAAAGAGATTTGAGAACATAGCAAGATCTTTTATCTGCTGCTCGTTTATGTAAAGTGGGAGCTCATTACGCATTTTCACCTCTATTGCAATGTATTTCCTACCATTTCCAGCTATGATGTCCGGCATTGGGTAATTTATACCACCGCCGCTCGTGGGAGTTCTGATGGCAGCAAATCCGTTCTCCCATAAAATGTGGATGAGTTCCCTCTCAAATCTTGTTCCCTTTTTCTTCACGGGAAATGATTCGATTTCAAATATTTAAAGATATTTAGGCCATGCAGGCTCAAGTTTCTTAAAATTCAACTTAAAGCCGAGACCACCGCTAAGATTAACTATCCTTTTCCTCAATTCAACACATGAACATTGAGATGCTAAGGATCAAACTTCCCATCGAATCTCCAGACTTTTCAACCGTTTATGTTTTGGATAGTGAAAAGGAGACCTACGTGGTAGATGGTGGGTATATCAGCGAGAGATCGGTTAACGAAGTTGTCTCCGGGCTCGAGGAGATGGGAGTATCTATCTCGAACTCTAAATTCCTTCTCACCCACCACCATATAGACCATGTTGGTGTTGCAATTTGGAAGAAGGTAAATGCATGGATGCATCCCCTCGAAATACCCTTCCTGAAGCTTTATACAGATCCCTATTATTTCGCTCGCCCTTACATAGAGTGGATGAGGAAGTATGGGATAGATATGGATCTTGTAAAACCTTTGACCTCTCTTTTCAAAACAAAAAGAGTGCCTGAGTCGTATAGTACGGGTGTAAAAATAGAGGTTAAGGGTAAGATTATGCCCCTCGAAGATGGAGAGATTATAAACGGGATTAAGGTTATCCACACAGCCGGTCATTCTCCGGGTCATCTCTGCTTTTACCTGCCCGAGGCAAAGGCGATGTTCTCGGGGGACCTTGTTTTAAGCATAACAACAACACATGTCGGTTATTATCCTGGATATAGCACAGATCCCGTTGGAGACCAGATAAAGAGCTTAAAAAAGCTCCTAAGCTATGAAATAGACACCATGTATCCCGCACATGAAGACATAATAAAGAAACCTGAAGAGAGAATTCACGAGTTAATCAGACATTATGAAGAAAGACTAGAAGAAATCCATTCTATCCTTGACAGGCCAGCAAGAGTTGTGGAAATTGCTTCGAAGGTTGCTTGGACTGTAGGTAACTTTGAAGAGCTTAGTGGGTGGGGTAAGGTTTTGGCTATTAGCGAGACTCTCGCATTCCTCAAACGACTAGTGTTTGCCGGGAAAGCAAAAGAGGTCGAGATAGATGGCATTCACTACTTTTCATCCATTTAACTTTATCGTTAAGCGTCCAATATTTCCTTTTTAGAAAGATAACAGTCCGGATCGTTTCCCCACAGATCTCCAGCCCTTAAAGCTCTGAGTCTGAACCCTCCACAGATCTTTTTAAACTTGCAAATTCCACATTTATCTCCTCTTATAAAATCAAGTTTTCTTCTGAGCTTCAAAAGCAATTCATCCTTGGGATTGAGCCAAATCTCCTTAAAACTCTGCTGCCTTATATTTCCACAGGTATGATCCCACCAGAACTGGTTTGGATGCACGTTGCCATACATGTCAACGTTTGCCAGCCTTTCTCCGCTTCCATCTCCTCCTCTGTACCTTATGAATTCCAGCATTTTGGTCGCATATTCAGCATCTTCTTCCTCCAACTTGAGGTGAGCGTAAATGGCGTCCGCTGGGTTGTCGACGGTGAGGATTTCAGTATTGTAACCTTCGTCCACCAACTCGATTGCTTTTCTCATTAGCCAGTCTATAAGTTCCTTTCTTTCCCTAAGACTTATATCGTCCTTGAAATCCGCCCTTCCTGA
>QMZD01000226.1 GCA_003662985.1 Archaeoglobales archaeon
ATTCGATGTACCCTTAATTAAGGTTACTTGGCAAAGGTTAAATTCTTTTGATACCCAAAACTGAATGTGAAATGCATTCTCGAACTCTATGCGACACTGAGGGAGAAGTATAGGACAAAGAAGGTTGAGGTTGAATTTAACGGAGATCTCCATGCCTTCTTTGAGGCAACCTCAAAGATTCTCGGCCCCGAATTTCTGGAAGATGTTTATTCCGACGATAAAAATTTTAGAAAAGACAGATTGATTACGATAAACGGTAGAAACCTGAAAGACATGAAAGAGATTCCGGAGTTAAAGGACGGGGATCTTATAGCGGTATTCCCACCTATCGCAGGTGGTTAAAAAAGGATGATTGGAAGTTTGATGAAAAGGATGGGAATTTGGGAATCAATTATTTTCTGACCTAGCCAGAATTACATAGTGAAACGGGAGGATTTCGGTGTTAATTTCTTTAATTTCGAATCCATCAAGCATTGCAACCAACTCATTTTCGCCTATTCTTTCATTAACAGGTGGACCTGGACTTTTATCGATCTTTTTCCATTCTACTATCAGAATGTACTCACTCCTCCTAGCCCAGCTCAGATAGATTTCCGGTTTTTCCATTTCATGGAGAACGTTTGCAAAGAGGATTAGATTTATGGAAAAATCAAGATCTGGAGGTTTTTCAGCCACGATAATTCCGATATTATCTATTTTTAGACTTTCAAGCTTCTTTCTAAGCTTTACAGCCATTTTAAAACTTATATCTATCGCATAAACCATTTTAAAAATTTTTGAGAGAGGGATAGAGTAGTAGCCAGTTCCGGCGCCTACATCCACGGCGATTTCCTTTTGCCCAAGTCCCTAATCAAATCGATTATCAGATCTACTGGCTCTATTTCCCCCCTCCACTTTGAATCGAGGACTTCTGCTTTATTTGGATCAAAGGAAGACATACCAGCTAAACTTTCAAAGCAAGCTCAGCTGCATCTTTTATCGCTTCTAGAGCTTTTGCAGGAGATTTGCAGTCCCCTATCAGATAGATTTCTTTGATTTTTCCATTTAATTCCTCATAAAGCCCGTTATTGGGTTTGGTTCCCACCGAAATCACAGCTGTGTCGCATTCCAAAGTCTTTCTCTCCCCGTTGGTTTCGACCACAACTCCTCCGTCTTTGATTTCAACCGCCTTTGTTTCCGTAAGCATCCTAACGCCTTTTTCTCTCAAGAAAAGCAAAACGTTCCATCTGGTCGAGATACCGATATCTGAGCCTATTTTTCTAAGCATCTCCACGATTGTAACGTTTTTACCCTCAACCGCAAGCTTTGCTGCTGTTGAGCATCCAACACCGCCTCCACCTATCACCACCACTCTATCTCCAGTTTCCTTGCCGGCGAGAACCTCAAAGGCTGTTATGGCTTTCTCAACCCCGGGTATCTCGGGAATTATCGGTGAAGCCCCTAAGGCCAAAACCACCACATCTGGATTTAAGCTCAGAATTTCTTCTGCTGAGGCTTTTGAATTCAATCCAATTTCGACACCTTTTTTCGGCAATATTCTCTCAAAGTATTCCGGAATCGTTCCAAATTCAGAAGCATAGGGTGCTTTCGAGGCGAGAAGTAGCTGACCTCCCAACCCATCACTCTTCTCGAATAAGATGACCTCATGCCCCTTCTCCGCAAGCATCTCCGCTGCCTTGCAGCCAGCAGGACCCCCTCCAACAACGACGATCTTCTTCTTTTTCTCAGCTTTCAAATCCCTGAATTCTGCTTCCCTCCCAACAGCCGGATTCACAAGGCAGGTTATCGGCCTTCCTTGGAAGGCATAATCCATGCATCCTTGGTTGCATGCAACGCAAACTCTGATCTCATCATTCCTACCTTCCATTGCCTTTTTAGGCAGCTCAGGATCGGCAAGCAAAGCTCTCATCATCGAGACCATATCCGCCTTTCCTTCCTGCAAAATCTTCTCAGCAATTTCCGGAGTGTTTATTCTGTTGGAAGCTATAACGGGAACATCAACAACGCTCTTAATCCCCTCTGCGAGATAAACGAAAGCTGCTCTGGGCACGAACATCGTTATTAACGGCTTTCTAGACTCGTGCCAGCCGGCTGTAACGTTGAGGTATGCTGTCCCAGCTTCTTCGAGAAGTTTGGCGATCTTCTTCATATCTTCGAGGGTGTTACCGCCTTCGACGAACTCTTCTCCTGAGATTCTGCATCCGACGGGAATGTTGACCTCTTTCTTTATCCTCTCAACTATCTCTGTGGCAAACCTAGCTCGGTTTTCTATGCTACCTCCGTATTCATCATCCCTTTTGTTAGTTGCAGGGCTGAAAAACTGGCTTATTAAATAACCAGCTGAGCATATCAGCTCAACGGCATCAAAGCCCGCCTTCTTGGCCCTTAGAGCACCTTCCACAAACTCATCCTGAATCTTGTGTATCTCTTCAATCGATAAAGCCTTAGGCCTTCTTTTTGTGAAAATCGGTGGAGGAATGTCTGAGGCTGAGACAGGCTCGCTATCAGACAGGGAGATCTCATACCTGCCCGGATGCCAGAGCTGAACGGCACATCTGACATCGTGTCTATGAAAGACCTCTGCAAGCTTCTTCAAGCCAGGGATGTAACTGTCATCGTGAACGGCAAGCCCTCCAAAAAATTGTGGCTCGATCTTCGCAACGCCAACGACTACATACCCAACTCCGTTCTTTGCCCTCTCTTCATAAAAATCCAAAAGCTTATCCGTAACAGCCCCATCGATCGACCAGAAATTCGTGCCCACGGCTGGCATCACGATTCTATTTTTAATCCACATACCTTCAATTTCAATGGGTTCAAAGAGTTTCATAAATCCCAAACTGATTTAAGAATTATATAGATTCCCATTTCACTGAGAACTAAATTGACAAATTAAAAGCAATTTAGAGGATGAGCATCGAGAATATCACGGCAAAAACCCCGGTGAGGAAGATACCATCGAACGTTCCAGCTCCTCCTATGCTTACAACTCCACTTCCAATTTTCTCTATATCTCTAAGGTGAAGTATGTCCGCTCCAAAAAGGGCTGAGAGTACTCCCGTCGAGAACGCAAACTTTGGAAGGAGAATCACGGGATAGTTGAAAACGGTAAGAATCGAGAGCCCAATGAACACAGACATGAGAGGGGGTAAGATCATCGGGACTGCTATGCCAACTCCACTAACGGGTTTTGCGTAGTGATAGATTATTGCCGAGGTAATCAAAAACGAAAGGATCCAAGGAAGAAGAGGAAGTTCGGTGAGCAGCTTAAATGCCAGAATTGAAGGAAAAACACACCCTCCAAGATTTACTGCCAGAGTTATTCTCTGTCTTTGCCTTACTTGATAGATGATACCAAAGAAGTTGTATTCTCTTACGACATCCCTTCCTTCTTTCTCAAGAAGCGGGATGTTTATGAGGCTGCCAACGATTATCAGGAAGAAGACCGCCATCGCCTGACTTCTATCCAGACCGAATACAATCTGAAAAACCTGAGAAGTCGCAAAAAAGAATATCAGGAAGAAGAATGGTAGGAGAATGAGAATAAGAAAGAAAGGCAGGAGAAGCGGTGGGAAGATGTAATCTCTCATGGGTTCTTCGGTTAAATGTTCAAAAGGTTTAAAGTTAGACCTCAGACCCTTCTTAGGATTTTCCTCTTGTCAAGGACGATATAATCACTAATCGATTTTACACTCTCGAAAGGCACGATATACAGGTTGTTGTGTTTCTCAAGTTCCGGAACAGGATTTTGGGCAGGTTTTACGATCAGCTCGAGAATCGAACCCGTTTTTAGATCGACTGTAATGTTGTACAGTGTTCCTACTACGGTACCATCGGAGAGAAGCACCATCTTTTTTGCGAGAGACTTTGCGAACACCATTGGAAAATCTTATTTCTACCCATTAATAAATTTTTCCTATTTTAACTCTG
>QMZD01000227.1 GCA_003662985.1 Archaeoglobales archaeon
ACCAGAGAATATCTCCTGCCCTTAGACTTGCAACTCGAAATGCTCCGCTATGGCTACGACATTACACCTAAAGCTGAAGAAAAAGTAAAAGCGTATTTAGATTCAACCAACAGGCTTGTTAAGAAGGATGGAAAGTTGTGGGTCAAGCGAAGGTATAAGGATGCAGTAATATGGTACTGTAAAGAGCAAAAATGGTAAAGGTTGCAATTCAGTACATCACTCGTAAATTTTGTAGATATATTCTCTCGTTCTTTATCATCATTACTCTGAATTTCTTTATACCTCGTTTGATGCCTGGCGACCCGTTCATAAATATCTTAGGCGAAGAATTCTACTATGCAGACCCAGAACTTGTTGAGGGGCTCAAGGCAAAATATGGACTAAACAAACCCTTACACGAACAGTATATCGCATACCTAATCAACTTAGCTCATTGCAACTGGGGATATTCCTTCCACTACATGCAGCCAGTTTTTGATGTGATAGCGTTAAGATTAAAATGGACACTCCTTCTCTTAATGCCATCTATTGTTTTAGGTACGATCATTGGAATGATTGCGGGTTCAATTGCCGGGTGGAGAAATAAAAGCAAACTCGATATTGGTGTTACCTCTACCTTTCTCCTCATTTACTCAATGCCCCATTACTGGCTTGCAATGCTATTCGTCCTCATTTTTGCCTTTCACCTGAACCTTTTTCCACTTGGTGGAATATGCTCAGGCGAATCAGAAGGGTTAGAAGGGCTTATCGATATTCTATGGCATATGGGCCTGCCTGTACTGGTTTTAACGCTCTTCAACGCTTCGTACAAACATCTGATAATGAGAAACTCAGTTGTACAGGTATTGGAGGAAGATTTCATAGTAACTGCTAGAGCAAAGGGATTAAAAGATAGAGCAATTTTGTTCAAACACGTTTTGAAAAATGCGCTGCTGCCATTGGTAACAATAGTTGCGCTGGACTTCGGATTTATGGTCTCGGGCACATTGCTTGTGGAGATAGTATTCTCATGGAACGGAATGGGTACGTTAATTTACGATGCTGTCATCGCTAGAGATTACCCCATACTTCAAGGTTGCTTTTTGATTACAGCTGTGTGTGTATTAGTAGCAAATTTCCTTGCAGATATCGGATACGCTATACTTGATCCAAGAGTTAGAGGTGAAAGATGAGGGCAGCGTTAACAGTTTTTAATAAAATTGGATTCCTAAGAGAGAACAAAACAGCTTTTACAGGGTTTGTCATCCTTTCTTTCTTTATATTTATTGCCACATTTGCCCCTTTCATCACACCCTACGACCCCTGGAAACATGGGAAGCCCTTTTTTCCTCCAAGTTGGGAGCATCTTCTTGGTACAAATGATGTTGGACAGGATATATTCAGTGAACTAATCCACAGCACAAAGATTTCGTTATTTGTTGGCTTCTTCGCAGCTTTTGTTTCAATGGTAGTGGGAACACTTATAGGGCTAATCTCCGGATACTCCCGCGGTAAGCTGGACGAAATAATGATGGGATTTACGGACGTTTTTCTGCTTATACCCGGGCTTCCACTCATGATCGTGCTTGCCGCATATCTGAGTCCCAGCATATGGAACATCATTTTCGTTATAGGAATTTTGTGGTGGACGACTACTGCCAGAGTTGTCCGCTCAAGAGTGTTGCAAGTCCGAGAAATGGCATTTGTTGAAACATGCAGAGCCCTTGGAGCGAGTGATATGTACATACTGTTTAGACACGTGCTTCCAAACACTTTACATGTAATTTTTGCCAAATTTGTACTTACTGTTGCTGGAGCGATGCTGGCGGAGGCAAGCTTAAGTTTTCTTGGATTGGGGGATCCGATGCAAAAGAGCTGGGGCACAATGCTGCATTATGCGTTTTCAAGAGGTGGGTTTATTAACAACATGTGGTGGTGGTACTTACCGCCAGGCATTTGTATAGCCTTAAGTGTTTTGGGATTTGTTTTATTAGGCTATGCTCTGGAAAAACAGCAGCGGTTTCTAAGTTAAAAGCTTGGAGCTAGCGAAATGGAGCTAGCGAAATAGCAACTTCTAATTTTCCACACATGGATTTGAACTTTGACAGTTGGCATAATCGTTGCGATTGCTTTGAGAAGAGAACCATGAGAATCGAGCTTAAAAATGATTATGGCCTTAGAAACGTAGCTCGACAAGAAGTGTTGAACGCTATCAGAATTCAACTACGAATCGAAAAATTTTTATGCGTTTAGTAATACTAATTGTAGGAAAATTATTATTTCCAGGCCCCCTTTCCTTTCCACCTTTTTATTTATGTTCTTGAGGGGAAGAAAACTCAAATTAAGCTCAAACCTAAAAAACAAAATCCCGAACTCAAATTTTTTCTAACCTCTTCTTTAACCACTCCGGAAGGGCAAAAGAGGCCATATGAAGCTCCGGATTGTAGTGTTTCGTTTCGATCTTTCTTTCCTCCCATCTTCTTTTTATTTCTGCATAACTCGGATTTAACTCATTGTTAGAAGCCAAAAGATAACTCCATAGGCCTAAAGGATATGTCGGAACGTAGTTTATATACACAGAACAGAAATTAAATCCCCTTCGCGCATTTTGAATCAATTCAACGAAATACTGATCCTGAACAAAGGGGGACTGACTTTGGGTTGCGAAGAGGTTCGCGATTTTGGAGCAGTATCTGTAAAACTCTTCTGCAATGAGGTTCTTGCTAACGGGATTTGGATCGGTCCCATCTACGATAATAACATCGAATTTTTCCTTTGAAGTTCTTACGAACTCGATTCCATCCTCAAAAAGAACTGTAACTCTTTCATCCTTCAACGCCCCTTCATCCACTCCGATGTACATCTGGCAGGCATCTACAACCTCTCTATCGATCTCAACCATTATCACCTCGGTCGGTTCATGTTTAAGGACTTCCCTCACACTTCCACCATCCCCTCCCCCAATCACAAGAATCTTATCTGGATTGTCAACTGAAAAGAGCGGCACATGGACGAGCATCTCGTGATACATGCCCTCATCCTTTTCGGTTAACTGGATTTTGCCATCTAGCACGAGCATTTTACCAAAGCTTTCCGTATCAAATATCTGAATGTACTGGAGACTTCTTTTCTCGAAAAGGGTTTCCCTCACCTTTATCATCAACGCTGACCCGTCATACCCTTCTATAAACCACTGGGTTACAGAATTACTGGGTTTGTCATCGAGATTACTGTTAGGGTTATCCGATCTCATGCACGCAATACAACCGCTGAAATTTAATCCTTTTGTTCGGTTTATGGCTTAGATCGGACCCTAAGATCAGACCAAGGTTTTTTAAGTATAGAAGTAAAATTTTTAATGTCGAGTGAGATCGTGAGATCATGCGGTTTCGTGCAACCTGTGCAACAGGAACTCAAGATTCTCAATGAATTTGAAAACTTGCTGAGGTGATGCAGATGGACGTGGAAAGTTTAAAGGAGATCATAAGAGAGGAGTACGAGGTTATAGATGCTGATGAAACGATTTCAAAAGTTATACCATACCTTGACAGGTATGAACCTGACAGCGCATATGCGATCCTTGTAAAAGAGAGGAAGAAAATAATTGGAGTTATAAGAGAAAGAGATCTTCTCCGAGGCAGTGTGATGGTAAATCCCCACGAGACGAAGATTAAAAGTTTTGCCGTAAAAACTGGAATTTTGAAGGTTTCCGATCTCGAACCAACCAAGCTTGCAAGGAGATTTGTGGAGGATTCAACACCCTTCGTAATCGTGCAATTAAATGGAAAGTATGGGTTAATTTACATAAATGACTTCCTTGAACTTCTCAAATCTGATTTGAAAAAGGTCAGAGTTAGAGATGTGATGAATCCCAACGTTGTAACTGTGAAAACCTTTGAATCGGCTGCAAAAGCCTTGGCAACGATGAGAAACTACGGCATA
>QMZD01000228.1 GCA_003662985.1 Archaeoglobales archaeon
TAAATTCGAATTAAATTACGGGTGGTTTGATGATTGTCGGATTTGGAGCTTTAAACTTAGATAAGATATACAGGGTCGATAAGATCCCGGGGAAGGATGAAGAGGGATTCGTGAAAAGCTTGGAAATGCATCCGGGTGGAAGCGCAGCCAATACGATTGTCGGCCTTGCAAGGCTTGGAATTCAAACGGGGTTCATAGGGAAAGTGGGCAGCGATGAAGAGGGCAGAATCCTGCTTGCAGACTTTGAAAGGGAAAGTGTAGATACCTCTGCGATTATAAAGAGTGATGGTAGGAGTGGGAGTGCCATGATTTTCGTTGACGACAGCGGACACAGAGCCATTCTCGTTGATCCGGGAGTCAACGACACGATAAGGTTTGAGGAGATTAACCTCGATGCTGTAAAGAATGCTAGGCTGATTCACCTCACATCATTCATCTGTAAAAATGGACTTGAATCCTTTGAAAGTCAGAAGAAGATAGCTACCACGATTAGAGCTGAGATAAGCTTCGATCCGGGAATGATTTACGTTGAAAAGGGTATGAAAGAGCTGGAAACAATAATAAAGAATTCCGCCATTTTCCTACCAAACAGGAGCGAGATAGAGCTCCTGATGGATCTGGACTACAAAGATGCCTGTAGAGAGATAATTTCGATGGGTTGCAAGATCGTGGCCGTTAAAATGGGGGAGAAAGGTTGCTACGTCGTTGATAGCAGCGAGGAGCATGAAATCCCAGCATTCTCTTCAAAAGCCGTTGATACTACAGGAGCTGGTGACGCTTTTAATGCAGGATTTCTCTACGGTTACATCAAGGAGTTGAATTTGAAGGATTGCGGAAAGCTTGGAAACTGGGTGGCATCGAAAAACATCCAAAAGGTTGGCGCCAGAACTGGATTACCACGAAAGAAGGAGTTGGAGGAGTTTTTAAGTAGTTAAAGAGTTTTTTAGACAGTTTAAGCCAACTCCCTCAACTGAGAATCCTTCAACTGAAGAATGCTCCCAGAGTTGTCTGAATACTTTTCTTTAATTTATACGCCCACAGACTTGAATCCGTTTTCAGATTCGCAGCTGCAACCCTCAAAGCTTCATCAAAGCTGTCGAATTTTAGTGGGGGCTTATTCATAGCCCTCCTTACACCCTCTTCCACAACCCACACACCAAGGGGGGCATAGTAGGCAGGAGAGATCTCTCTGAGAACGATGACGCTAGCTTTTCTTCCAATTTTACGCATGTATTCCAGAACCGGAAGTCTTGCAGCGTAATAACCTCCAGAAAGATTCGAGTAATCCCTTTTGGGAAGTATGCCTTCGCCATCATAGCCTATCCATGTTTTTTCTGGACTCCAGAAGCTCTTCTTTATCCAGATTTCCACGAGCTGAAAGCTGAACTCAGCAGGACTAAAGATGATTTCAAAGTGATTTCCGAAATGCTCATAGCTGAAAAGCAGGGTTTCACCTATCTCCGGATAGAGAGCGATTTCTTTCTTTATCTCCTCCCCCAGAATGTCATGGACAGCTGTTATGCTCCATCTCGTTGGGACGAGCTTCCTTTTATTCTGCATTCCTAACATTCCAAGGGAGAAGATTTTCTGGAGATAATAGGTAGAGAAACCCGAATCAAAAAGGGATTTAACAGCTTCAACGGACTTTAAATCATCATAGTATGCCTTTTCAACCTTGGCTGGGATTTTTGGGTTCTCGGAGAGCTCAACTCTTTTTATTCCGGCAGAGATTCCTATCGGCTGAATCGTGTCGCCAAAGGTTGGTTTTCTGATGATCCTATCAACTTCCGCGTCCAAGCTAACTGGCCTAACGCTTGCAGTCGCCTCCTGGATGTTTAGAAGAAATTTATCAGGATCTGAGGCTGATTCAATTCCCAGCCTTTTAACACCCCTCAGTAGGGACATTCGAAGGCCTATTACATCTTCAACGTTTCCTTCCCACAACCAAGGAGAGTCCAGATATTCTGGATCCTCAGATTTTGTGGAGATTAACGGTCCAACAAAAACAGAAGGGTAGCCCATTCTACCAACAAACGCGGAGGGTGGAGTTGGTTTTTCAATGTTTCCGGGCTTTAAATCTATGGTTTTTAGAAACTGAAACTTCTGAAGGAGGGGACATTTCTGCCTTCCGCAAAGCAGATTCCCCTTGCAGACCGCACAGTTAACAGCCACATTAATCCTTTGAAACTGGTGTTAATAGAGGTTTTGATCTGGGTGAAAGTGGATATGTGAAGAACTTAAAACTCAGGAAGAACAATCCAAGAATCAGAAAATAGATTAGAAAGTGTTGAGCTCCCCGCTAATCACCATATCCGTAATCTTGGTCACATCTGCCAACCATTCCTCAGCGACTATCCTGATCTTGCTCTCCAGCTTCTCAACATCGTAGCCCTTCTTTGGCAGAACTTGGATGCTTAAGGCGTAGGGTTCATCAATCGGTTTCCCTATCTGCGAGAGGATCTTTACGTAAACTTCCTCTATCCCCTCAACCGCCATAACCGTATCCCTTGCAATGAGCGTGGCGAGTAAATTGTAGATCTTCCCAACATGATTTATGGGGTTCTTGCCGCTTGTCGCCTCCATGCTCATTGGTCTGCCGGGAGTTATCAGTCCGTTTGCCCTGTTGCCTCTCCCTACACTCCCATCATCCCCATTCTCAGCTGAAGTGCCTGTAACTGTTAAATAAACTATCTTGCTATCGTAGTCATCTGCGGTGTTTACGCTCACGTTCACCTTTCTCTCGGTGTATTCAGAGACGATATCGCTAACGTAATTTTTGAGCTCATCCTTCAGTGAAACGTATTCCTTTATATTCTGGAGATATTTCCCGATAAAGGCACATGCTATCGTTAGATTTATCTCATCTTTCTCCCTTAGGCCCATCACCTTTATATCCTCGCCGATCGCCGGGTTCTCCCTTCTGAATTCGCCGTAGATCTTCCTCTCTACATTGTAAACTATCCTCTCGGTTTCGCTGAAGGGAGCAAATCCTATACCAAAAGAGGTGTCATTTGAATGTGGTATGTGATTGCTCCTCTTAAAAACCTCTTTCAAATCTGTACTTCCTTCTCCAATCCTCACATCGAAAACGACATCACCTTCCGGATCGAGCTCATGCATGATATTCCTTACATATTGCTTAGCGGCTTTTAATGCAATCTTATCAGCGGGGATGTGAACTCCGTCGAAAAATTTTGTTGCTCTACCGACAAGCAGGATATAGATTGGCTCGATTATTTCTCCACCTCCAAACTCTGGATGTGCCCTACCAGCGACAATTTGTGTCTCATCGGTGTTGTGATGTAAAATATAGCCGAACCTTTTTAGGTATTCCTTGCTCAATGCCCTACTCATCGCCTCAGCTATGCCATCGGCTAAGCTATCGGGATGTCCCATTCCTTTCCTTTCAACGATTTCAATTTGCTGCTCCTCAATTGGAGTGTGATGAACTTCCTCAATGAATACGTTTTTCATAAGCACCACCAAAGAAAATCGTTATCAAGAATATAAATATTTCTCTTTTCATTAATTAATGATAGTAATAATCTGTCGAACCGATAACAGAATTGACCAAAAATGTTTAAAAAATTTACTCTGAATTCTCCTCTTTTCTTTCTTTCTGTATTTCCTTCTCTTCAAGTCTCTTCTCCAGCTCTTCAAGAGTGAACTCATCCACTACCTCGTACTTGCCGAGGCTGAGCCACATGAGCTGGTTTTTATCCGGCTTCCTATCCAGTAGTTTTGCCCCTGTTCGCTCATCTTCCATGATTATTAAAGCCTCAGACCCATCCGGGAATCTTATTTTTTTCATTGGCAATCCAACTCCTCAGATCTTTTTCAAATCCAAGTCAACAACGTGTTTTTTCGAAGAAACTTATTTTGTTTTTTAGTTCCCAACATTAAAACTTTGCGAATTGGA
>QMZD01000229.1 GCA_003662985.1 Archaeoglobales archaeon
GTAGCGTAGTAGAGAAGACCCAAGCTGTGCAAACTTATACCATAAGCTGGCTCATATGCAGTATCTTTTTCCTTCAGTCTTCTCCTTACTTCAAGAGCCTCTTTAAAATACCCTTCAGCCTCATCGAATCTGGCTGTACCATAGTAAAGATTGCCCATGCTGTGTATACTCGTGGCATAAGCTGGTTCATATGCAGTATCTTTCTCCTTTAGTCTTCTCCTTATTTCGAGAGCATCTAAGTAGCATTCCTCAGCCTTATCGGGTTTGTTTGTGCTGTAGTAGGAGTTACCCAGAATATAAAGGCTTGTGGCATAGGCTGGCTCATATGCGGGATCTCTTTTCACCAATTCTCTGAAGATCTCAAGAGTTTGCAGGCCAAATCTTTCAACATCTCTGAATTCTTTCTTGTCTTGAAATGCAATCGTAAAATTGCCCAGAATGTAGCCCTTCTCTTCATTCGCAAATCCATCAATTTTCAATTCTTTAAGAATCGAGACATCAATTGAACCAATAACCTTTGAAAGATTTATAAGAAACTTCCCGTCTTTGATAACCTCAACTATTCTGTTGGCCGTTCTCGCGAACTTATTCTTGAATGTGTCTTTTTCAAAGCTCTTCTCATCAATCTCCTTATCAATCTCCTTATCAATCTCCTTATCAATCTCCTTATCGATCTCCTTATCGATCTCCCTATGAATCTCCTTACCAAAAACGTTCTTTTCTCTGCATTGCTTGAGAAACTCCTCGGCAACCCTTGGATGCTTTGTGATATAACCGCCGTCACTTTCGTAAATGTACTCACCATTTAATAATTCTATAGCCTTCTCTATTTCATTTCTGATCTTATTTTTGCCCTTATCGTTAATAACCTCAAGATAGAAAAACTCCGGCCTATCTCTACCAACCATCTCTCCTTTCACCGACATCCCAGCGAAATGCATGATTGAGGTGATAAAAGCAACCTCCAAGCAAATCTCATTTTTCGCAATTCTTTCCAAAATCTCCCCAACATGATCCTTAAGCTCTTTTCCTTCAGAGAGGAGTATAGAGAGAATGAGTGGATCACCATTAGATTTTCTCATCAGGTATTCTTTTGATGATGGGCTTTCGCCTGAAATCCTCTTATAGTCCTCGATCCACCATTCTACCTCATTTTCATCAAGCCCTTTGATGTACACCTTTTTAAGATGTTCTTTAGCATGCCTTATACTATTTTGCACCTCATAGACTTCGAATCTGCATTCTTCAAGTTCCCCAAACTCTTTTGTTTTTGAAGAAAATAGGAATGTTACTTCATCATAATTTGCCAAACTCAGTAAGGTGTCAAATGCCTCAAGATGGTGATCCACATCGTCAACCACAACAAGAACTTTGTCTCCCATCTTGACAAGATTTTCAACGCAACCAGCGATGACAGAAGGATGTATCTTCTCGCCATTGGAGAAAAGTATCGTGTAATCGTCGATCAAATCTACTGCAATCCCTTGTAACAAAATCGTCTTTCCAAACCCCGGTTCTCCTAAGACAAGTACATTTTCACTCTTAAGTAATTCTTTAATCTCTTGAGTAACTCTCCTCCTAGCATCCATTCCTGCAAAAATGTCCCCTCTTCTAAAAACACCTCTCCAACATTCTGGATTTGGTTTACTGAGATCTATCTTTACTACTTCAAATCCAAACTTGCAAACATCAATTTTAAATAACGTGTTCAATTTCCCGTCCACTTCTTTTATTCTCTCTTCAAGATTGCTAAATTTTTCAGCAACTTCGTCTATTTTCTCTCCCAAGTTGCCCATTTTAGCAAGAATCTCAGAAGTTTCTCTCTTTGTAAGAATTAAGAGAAGAAGCCTGTAATACTCCAGCGCTGCCACGCTTGAATTGACTTCGAACATCTTTTTAAGCTCATGCACCGATATTCCATCCCTAATAACTTTGTTAAAATTCTCTTCAACTCTTTTTCTTAACTCTTCATCCATCAAAATCTTTTCTACTGCTTTTTTCACATCCTTCTCGCTTAATCTGTTCTCCACTCTTTTTGTTGCCAATTCCTCAATCTCCCTTTGAAACGATTCGGAAAACAGTTTTGAAACTCCTTTCGCAATTTTACCGACTATCTTGTATACCCGATTTTCATGTTTTACAGGCTCTTCTTTTCTAGGTACAACTCTCGGTTCGGATATGAATCTCGATGCTGCATGGTGTATTGAGGTATGGATAACAAAACCGATCAATGGACTTGCAACGGGGCCAAGAACAGCAATCGGCTCCAAACTTAAACCGAGTAGCATTGTATCCGTTTTATGTATATCCTCCAATACGGATTTTAACACAGATTCAGAATCAGAATTGGACGTATTGGTTTGCATAAACTTCTGCTACAATATTATTATATTAAGATTTCTATTGGCTGATTGAATGCATCTCTATTGACTGATTGAATACATCTGTATTCTTCGTAGACTTCTTTTATTGCCTCTATTTCTTCATCTGAGAGTTCTTTAACGGGTCTTCTTGGATTCCTTAGTTATGGCTTTCCTGTTACCTTGCATTGCTCATAGATCTGGTTACCCTTTTCGCTAGTATTCCTTCTATTTCTGCTATCGTTTTAATAGACATCTCCTTCTCCCTGATCATCAATCTTATCGCTTTCTCAAGTTTCACATAGGGGTTTGTTGATGTGGGAAATAATTTCGGGAAAAGACAACAGAAAAAAACCTAAGCGAAAACTTTTAAAATTCAAAAGGTAACCAGAATTATGGGCATTATAATACCCAGAATCGAGGTGCACGAAATTCAGAAAAAAGGATGGATATTGCTTTACGGCAGAAGAAAAGTTGGTAAAACGTTTATGGTGAGAAATTTCATCCCCTACGACCACTACTTCTTCGTCGAGAGAGCGGGCCCTATCCTGAGAGAAATTTCCGCAGGATTCGAAACGTTAAGCTATGAGGCATTCAAAACTCTGATTTACGAACTCATAAAGGGAGAGTTTACCATAGTTGTTGACGAATTTCAGAGACTGCCGGAGGATTTCATAGAGATGCTCCATTTCGCGAAAGAAAGAAAAGCGAAGCTAATCCTGCTCGGCTCCAGTATGAGGGTTGTGGAGAAAATACTCTCCCCGAGAAGTCCGATTTTGGGAATTGTCAGGCCTGTAAAGCTTGATCTGATAAGGCCTTCTGACGTAATAAAGACGTTCGATAGCATAGATGAGATCGTGTTTTTTAGGGATCCTTGGATCTTGCAATTTTACGATGGCAACGTGAGCGAGGCTGTTAAGGCTGCGATGCTGAACGTGAGGGGACTAGTGGGGGAAGCTTTCCTAGAGGAGGACAGGGGATTAACGGAAACCTATGAGGGCATACTCAGAGCCTTGGCCCTGGGAAACGTCTTTCCCAAGGACATAGCGAGCTTTCTGGGCAAGCATTCGAGCGAAATCAAATCTTTCCTGAGAAATCTCATGGATATGGGAATCGTCAAAAGGGTTAAGGTTTACGGCAAAAAAAGGTGGGTTTACAAGATCTCCTCACCCATAATCGACCTCTTCTACTATTTGGACACGAAATATGGTATATCGGATCTCAGCATTGAGAGCGAGGTCTTTGAGAAGGTTTACACCTTTAAGCTCCCGAGATACTTTGAAGACTTCGTCAGAGCTGCGCTTGCAGAGAAGTATGGCGGGAATGAAGAGCTAATGCTCTCTCCAGAAGTTGATGCTCTTATAACCTCAGGAAACAGAGTTGTCTGCTGTGCGGAAGTAAAAGTTAAAGCCGATAGCGGTGACCTCAAGAAACTCGAACTTAAAACAGCCAGATTCGACTGTGAGAAGGTTGTTGTAGATGGTACAAATTTTAAAAAGATCCTATTCCAAGAATAAGAATAAGGAGATTTCGTCTCGCAGA
>QMZD01000230.1 GCA_003662985.1 Archaeoglobales archaeon
ATATTCCAGAATTAACTCGTTAATTCTATCAGTATGGATGATTCTACCATCAACAATTATCGATGCCCTATCGCAAAGCTCCTCTACTTCCTCCATGTAGTGTGTTGTGAGGAAAACGGTTTTCCCCATCTTTTTAAGCTGTTTAATTACATTCCACACATCTTTTCTTGCTTGAGGGTCTAAGCCAGTTGTAGGTTCATCAAGAAATACGAGTTCGGGCTCACCAACCAATGCCATACAGATTCCGACCCTCCTCCTCATTCCTCCCGAAAGGGTGTGGAATTTCTTGTTTCTAACCCCATCTAACCCCAAAAGTTCAAGATATTCGTTGATATCTGATTTAATTCCGTAAATCTTGGCTATCAGCTCAACGTTCTCTTTTACCGTAAGTCTTTCAAGGGTGTTGAAGTTTTGAGGCATCACACCAATCCTTTTCTTTATCTCGTTCTCATCCTTCAAAACGTCATATCCCAAAACTTTTGCCAGACCACTGCTGGGGCTCCTCAAACACTCGAGAATCTCTACCGTAGTTGTTTTACCAGCACCATTCGGGCCCACTAACGAGAAAATCTCACCCCGATAAACTTCAAATGAAACCTTATTCAATGCAATAGTGTCCCCATAATACTTCACAAGCTCTTTTACCTCAATTACTTTCTCTCTAGTTAATTTCCTATCAATTGCCTCTTTAATTACTTTCCCACTCATTGTGACCCTCCCTAGACTCAGTAAGCCTAATAATTTCTTTTAACTTTCTAACCTCCTCGAGATACTTTGTATATCCTTTTTCGGTAATTTTTACGACTGTTCTGGGGCCTTTAGTCGTGATTACCTTTTTTCTTTCAACATATCCCTTATCTTCTAGTCTTTTCAAGTGGGTACTCAAACTGCCCCATTGTATCCGGCTTGCTTTAGAGAGCTCGGCCTCCGTCATCTGCCTTAAAGTGAAGAGGAGTGTCATGAGTATGAACCTCTTTGGATTTATTATGTCATCATCCAAGCCGATCACTCTTCTCCCCTTTTGTGTTTTCTGTGGGATCATTGTTGTTTTCACTCTTGTATAACTTTTTGTGCTCCAAAGAATCCCCGAAGGGAAGCTGCAAGATAGATCGCAATCATCATCGAGATTGTGAGTAGGTTAGAGCCGAGAATAATTTGATCGTTAATTTCGAGGCGGGAAAGAGGAATTAGTACAATTGATGTGAGGAGCATCAGAGCGCCAGAGAAGGTTAGGTTTCTTACAACCAGCTGCGAATTTCTCTCTACATAAATTCCGTATAGAAGTAGTCCGGCACCCAAAGATGGATACCAGACGATAGAGAAATAGAAAGCTCCGAGGATTAGTATTTGGGGTAGAAGGGCATAAGAGATAATGAAAGGTATAAACATCAGCAGCAAACCTAGGTGCCAGCGTTTTCTTATGCTTTTCTCTAAAGGAATAAACCTCTCAAATCTTGTAGAGAGAAGTCCACTGATAACTCCTGCTACAATCAGCATAGCGGGATAGATCGTCCTCTCAGTAATTCCAATCAGCTGCATCGCTCCAGCAAAGAGCATGGCTGAACCAAAGACCATTCCGAACATCGCCCACATAAGAGAAGCTATTACGTTGTATCTAAATCTCTCCAGTTTTGTCGCAATATCGGCCAATTTTTCAGCTTCCTCCATGGGTGATATTCAAGACACTTTCTGTTTAAAAGTAGGTATCAAACTCTCAAGTTAAGAGTTGTTGAGCCGGGCATCTTTGGGTTTGCTGTTTACTGTTTAGTTTGCAATCAGATTAAATTTTGAATTTTTGAATTTATTTTGGATTTGGTTGGATCCAATTAAGATCGTCGGCCTACACTTTCGGGATTTGCTACGAAAACGGCAAAACACAACCGAAAAAACTTAATTTCAGCCCAACAATCAGTATGCATGGAAAATAGTGAAAATAGTGATGAAAGAGATAAGCCTGCAGGAAAATCGGATAAAGTGGGATTGCCTTTGGAGATTCTGGAGAAGTACCCCCTACTTAAAAATTATGAAATTAAGAACATCGATCCTGCTGAGCTCAAACTTGATATAAGAACGAGATGGAAATGCATGTTTGGATGCGACTACTACGGAAAAAGAAAATCGTGTCCGCCATTTGTTCCTGAAATTGATGAAGCAGAAAAATTCCTAAAAAGTTACAGATCAGCATTCTTATTTATGGTCAAATTTGAAAGTTATGATGAGTACATGGATACAAAAAAGCAGATTCAGAGGTTTCTGGTTGAAGTTGAAGGAAAACTCGTTGAAAGCTACCCTATGGCGTTTACACTCTTTCCAGGAGGCTGTGATCTTTGCGATGAGTGTGAGTTTCCTAATTACGAAAATTGTCAAGCGAGACCGGCAGTCACATCAATGGGAATAAGAATCTCCGATTTAGGTGTTGAACTCGGAGATAAATGGCTTGTAAGCATGATTTTGCTGGAGTAGGTTGTTGATCACTTTTCTAAAATTTTACGTTGTAAATTAGGCATTAGGGTTTTCAGGTTTTGTTTTAGACATGCTTTTAATTGATCTCGATTTTTTCGGAGGTTACCATAAAATCACACCCCGAATTTTAGCAATCAGGGTTTTAAATTTTAGCAATCAGGGTTTTACTTTCTTCCTTAAAAACCAATTAAACTTGAAAACCACACAATCTTTTTAAAAGAAGCCGCAATCCATTATTTATCTGGTGGTCTCATGTTCGGGAAAGTTCTCTTACCAACGGATTTTTCTGAATACTCTTGGAAGACGATGGAGTGCGGCTTAGAATTGGCTACGGTTGGGGCAAAAGAAATCGTTCTTTTGCATGTAGTTGAAATCCCGGCTGAAATTCTCACTAGAGTCGGGTTAATAGATTCTGAATCCATTGAAGCTATGGAAAAAAGGATTACAGAATCGATGATGGACGAGCTAAGACAGCGGGCAAAATTATTTGAAGAGAAAGGCTTTGTAGCCGGGGAAATAGTTATAGTTAGCGAAGGAAAAACATCAGATGCAATTCTCGAAACGGCGGAAAAGGAGAATGTAGATCTTATACTCATAGGATCCAGAGGGATGGGATGGTTCAGCAGAAAGCTGCTGGGGAGCGTATCTGATGAAGTTCTTATACGGTCTAGGAGGCCTGTCTTACTGGCTAAATTCAGGATTATCGAAAAAGAGGGAGAGTATTATTTTAAAATGTCCCATTCAAGGCTTTTTGAAAGAATAGTCTATGCATGTGACCTTTCCACGATATGTATGGATGTGGTCGAGCAGGTTAGGCTTATGGCCTCGCAAACTAAGGGTGAGGTGATTTTGCTCTATGTCGAAGAGTTCGGGGAGGATCCTGGGGTGAAGGAGAGGATTAAAACTTTAGAGAAAGCTTTTGAGGGAATAAATTTCAGAAGCCTAATAGTTCAGGGAACTCCACGGAAGGAGATACTCAGGGTCTCGAAGGATGAAAATGCATCGCTCCTCGTACTTTCTTCAAGCGGGAGGGGAGGATCGTTATTTGGTGGAACGGTAGATGCTGTAGCGAGAAGGGCGGAGATTCCCGTGCTTGTACTGAAATCTTAGTATTTAAAGTTGGGTTTGTTTTTGTTTTAGGTAGAGTATAATTTTAGATTTCACGGCAGACATAGTATCAAGGAGTTTGACGGTGAATTAGGTGAGTGAATTAAAGGATAAAAACAACATGAAATTTTGAAATTCAGGATAAACAAGGGGGTGGCAATGAAAGTAACTAGAAGGAAGTTCTTGGCAGGAGCTTGTGCTGGTATCTCAGCAATCCTTTTATCGGACGCTTTATTATACGAGCCAAGAATTCTTATTTCTGTCGAGAAGCTCGAGGTATCTGGATCGGTGGAAGAACGATTTAGAATTGTTCAGATCAG
>QMZD01000231.1 GCA_003662985.1 Archaeoglobales archaeon
ATAAGTGCAGCACCCGGCTAACTACGGCTAACTACGTGAACATTGATGAAGAGAAGAAACATTACAAATAACATCACCAACAACAAGATCCTCATTGTGGATGGTGATGAAGGGGTACTAGAGATACTAAAGCTCATGCTTGCAGAATACGATTGCATTCCGGCAAAGGATGGAGAAACGGCCATCGAACTTTACACAAAATTTAAGCCTGCACTGGTTTTGACGGAGATAGTACTACCCAAAATGGATGGTGTGGAAGTCACTAGAAAAATTCTTAAGATTGATCCCGACGCCAAAATAGTCGGAGTTACAGCATTTGGGAGCAAGCTGGGGAAAGCTTTGCTTGAAGCCGGAGCGGTTGAATTAATTGACAAACCTTTCAGAAAAGAAGAATTGCTTAAAATTGTCAATAAGCATCTGAAGGCCAAAAAAGTTGTACGGGCCGGGAGGGATTTGAACCCCCGACCGACGGATCTCTCCGAGGGCTCTTAAGAGTCCGCTGCTCTGCCTGGCTGAGCCACCGGCCCTTTTAGAAGCATCTGGCTTTTTGTTGTTTGGGACTTATAAGGGTTATGGTGTTTTTGAAGTAGTGTTTGGCTAATGGATTGAACTTTTAGAAAATTTCTCGTTTGGATCATATCTTCTAGCTTTATCTCTTTAAAAATAAACGAACTTAAAAGAACTGTAATTAGTCAGATAATTAGTAAAGTTCAGTCCAATCTATCGACTTCTCTGCCGGATCCTCGAAACTGGCAAGGATAGGAATGCTATTAGAAGAAAAAGGATGGCAAATATGGCGAATGGAAATGTATAGCTTCCATATATATCCATGAAGTAACCGGTAAGGTAGGGGGCGAATATTCCTCCAGCCCTTCCCACACTTGCTGCTGAACCCACTCCTAAACCCCGGATTTTTGTTGGATAGCTTTTTTGGGTAACTAGGATAAGCAAGACCCACCCTCCAATGCTGAGGAAAGAGAGGATTATCATTCCTGAAATTGTCAGAATAGCGCTTCTGGAAAAAATGAATATCAGCGTTGCCACTGCAGCAAGAAAGGAGTAAACTGCCAAAAGCTTCTCTGTGTTTCCCTCCTTTGCAATAAATGAAAGCAAGAGTGGGGAAACTATCTGGATACCATATACCGGAATCAAAACAGGAATCGAAAGATGAATCAAAACGGAAATTTCATAGCTGGAAGAAACCACAACGTCGGGCAGCCATAGAAAAACACCATAGTAGGTGTAGATGCCGCAGAACCAGATGATCCATAGCAATGCAGTAAGCTTCCCGTATTCATGCAGAAGGTTGCTGATATTCCCTGATATGCTTTTTTTAAGCTGGACGTCGGATTTGACGTCGGATTTGACGTTAGATTTAACATCAGGTTTAACACCCGATTTAACACCTGATTTGACATCAGGAAGTAAGTAAAAGAGCGGAACGGTTAAAAGCGGAATAAAGCCTGCAATAAAAAGCTGTCCGAGGTTGACCTTCAAATAAAATGCGGAAACTACAAGCAAAGCCCCAATACCCCAGAACGATTCAAGATAACACATGTATCTGTCCAGATCCTCCTTTATAATGTCCGGCAGGGTGGCAATTGTCATGGTTAAACTTCCACCAAGCCCGAGTCCAGCAATGAAGAGCAGAAAAAGGAGCCAAAAGTAAGCTTGGTTGAAGGCCATCATACCGGTTGAAATTGAAAAAATTGTAACAGAGGTGTATATTACTTTCTTTCTCCCTGTAAAGTCCGAAAGGGCACCAAAAATCAAAGCTCCCAGTCCTACACCAATCATCAACCCCCGTTCCAAGCAAACCTGCCTGCGAGTGGGAAAGATCGTGTTCTGAAATGAGGTCTGGAATGGCAAATCCAAGGAGTAAGGTGTCAAAAGCTGTAATTCCAAAGAGGATTCCGAGGATGAGGAGATAGCTAATGTTTTCCGGATCGTTGGAGGCAGATGAATTTACCTTCATTTTTCCTCATTTCCTAAAAATTGACTTAGCTTCACTCAACCTCACAAACTTTACCCACTTTACTAACTTACCCAATTTACCCAACCTCGTTCACCTTCCAGTAAAGAACCTCATCGAAATTAGCTGCAAGCACACCTTTGTCGTAGAGGTAGCTTAGGTATGCTCTCAGCGTAGACGTCATCAGGTAATATTCGGTAAAGTTACTGAGCTTGATCTCAAACTCCTGGCAAAGCTTTCTTAGGATCTCTTCGGTTGTTCCTCTCTTTAGGGAAATCAAAAATTCTTCTACCTTTCTGATCACATCCAAGTTGGATTCTACAAGCTCTGAGATATCATTTGTAGCCTCTGCATGGCACGGGATATAGTACTCATACCCACTTTTCTCCAATAAAGAGAGGGTTTGTTTCTGTCTTTCGATATCCATGAAAAGCGGAATTTTGTATTTCTCAATCACATTTCTGGAAAAAACGGAATCGGCACAGTAAAGGACACCATCAACCTCCACACCAATCTGGTTGGGGGAGTGGCCCGGTAGAGATAAGATATCTACATTCGGATATTCTTCACCTAAATCAAGTTTAGTCTCAGTTTTCACATCCAAAACAAAATCAACTCTCGATGCTTCAGCCATCAAAAATCTGCTCATAAGGTCTTTTACCGGATGGGCTGAGTACAGATAAAGCGGCTCAAGATATGGATACTGGATAATTCCCGCCTCGATCTCCGGGGCATAAACCTTCGCGTCTGTCCTCCTTACAATATAACTGTTCCCTCCAAAATGATCTGCATGGGAATGGGTGTTGATTATTGCTTTTACCTTTAAGTTGTTTTTCTCGAGAAGCCTTAATATCCTCCTACCCGCTTCCCTATCCAAACCTGTATCAATCAAAACAGCGCTGTTTCCTGATTTTATCACTCCGATATTGACTGCACCGGGAATGTAATATGCCTCCTCAGAAATCTGCTTTAGTTTCATAAAAAACAGATGGGTGGGATTTATTTAAGAATTGTTGGTAGCTTGAACCAGTTAAAATCAGAACCACAGAAGTTATTAAACCCGGTTTAATTTTCTTTCTTGGGTGCTTAGAATGCTTAACAAGTGGGTCGTGCTCATCTTCACGATACTTTTTTGGGGACTTGCCTTTACAGCTATAAAGTATTCTGTAAGCTATCTTGATCCGCTTGAGCTTGCCTCTCTGAGATTTGCAGTTGCCGATGTATTTTTTGTTTTGGGTTTATTGGCAGGAGGATTCAGAATACAAAGAAGGGATATTCCGGCTGTTTTCATCCTTGGACTCTTCGGCGTCTCAATTTACCACATCTTCCTGAACGCTGGGGAAATTTACGTAAGCTCAGGCGTTGCAAGCCTTATAATATCAACTGCCCCTATATTCGTTCTCATTCTTTCGTGGATGTTTTTAAAAGAAAAGATTACCGGGGTGAAGGTGTTAGGGATACTTGTTGCTTTTGTTGGGGTGGCTTTAATCTCAAAACCTGAAAATGGAAATTTTGCAAGTTTTGTGGGCTTTATTCTCGTTTTCATAAGCTCTTTGTCTGCAGCAGCCTACACGGTTCTGGGGAAAAAGCTTATGCAGAACTACGATTCGGTTACACTTACAAGTGCCACGGTAATTCTTGGATCTATCCCGCTTTTCCCTTTTCCATTTCTGCTGCAAAGAAAATTTTGTTCTATCAGGATCTTGGTTTAATACTATCGGTACTTTTCCTGGGTATTTTCTCAACCTATCTCGGGTATCTGGGTTGGTACTACTTTCTTGAGCGGGAAGAAGCCTCAAAAGCATCGGTATTTCTTCTTGCAATACCCTTCGTTTCAATAATAGCCGGTGTATTTCTATTAAAAGAAAGCATAACGGCTCTTACGATCTTGGGAGGGATGGCTGTCATCAT
>QMZD01000232.1 GCA_003662985.1 Archaeoglobales archaeon
ACTTCCATAAGTCTTTTCTCAAGGGGCGTAAGCTTTGCAGCTTCCACATCCCTTTTGTCATAGATTCCAACCAATTTGAGATATTCGTCTGCAATTTCAAGGGCCTCATCCACGCTTGCCTTTGCATGGCCGAACATCGCTCCTACAGCGACATTCTCCCTCGTTGTTGCCCCACCAAAGGGCCTTGGAATCTGAAACGTTCTTGCCATTCCGAGGGGAGCCCGAGCGTGAGTTGGTAACTCTGTGATATCTTGCCCCTCAAAGTAGATTTTACCCTCATCTGGAAAGTAAACTCCATTTATCAAATTGTAAAGCGTTGTTTTTCCGCTTCCGTTTGGCCCTACTATTCCAATTGCTTCGCCTTTTTCAACAGTAAAGCTCACCTTGTTAACAGCAACAAGCCCTCCGAACCTTTTCGTTACGTTTTCGAGCCTGAGAAGTTCCATAAAATCACCTCAGATATTTCCTAGCACTTCCCGTTACCTTTCTTCTAACCGCTCCAACAACGCCATCTGGAAAAGCAACAACTATCACAATCAGCAATGGGGCGAGAATCAGAAGCTGGAAACCAGGAAGAGTTATGGAAAGGTAGTATTTAAGAATGCCGTAAATTAGACCCCCAATAACAGGTCCCAGTAGAGTGCCAGCTCCCCCAAGCATAACGATGACTATCGCTTCAACTGTGTAGGTGATCAAGAAAACATCCGATGGAAACACGTAAGTCATTTTTAGAGTCCAAGCAGAGGCGCCGATGAGTCCTGCAAATGATGCACTGGTTATGAATGCCATTACCTTATACTTTGTTACGTTAATCCCCATTACCTTTGCAGCGTCCTCATCCTCTCTTACTGCCATTAGAGCGTAGCCCATCCTTCTATTCATTATCAATATTGTCATAATTGCCGCTAAAATTGCGATTATAAAGACCAAGATGTCGGAAACGAAGGTTGAGATGAGGTTTGCCGTTTCTCTTCCGAAAATGTTCCTCATGTCTCCCGAAATTATTATACCCTCTGAACCCCCCCATAATCTGGCCCCTTCAACGAAGTATCTGAAACCTTCGTTCACACCGATGGTTGCGATGGCGAAATAAGCACCTCTAAGCCTCAAAGCCACAGCTCCAACCGCAACAGATAAAATCGAGGCCATTAAGATGGCAAGAATCAAGCCTATGAAGATTATCCCATACCCAAGATTTGCTCCTCCCAGACTATCCACAGCAATAGCCATTCCGTATGCCCCTAAAGCAAGAAAGGCAACATACCCGAAATCAACATATCCTGTAAGCCCGAGAAATATGTTGAATGCCTGCCCAAGGGTTATGTAGAACATTATAAAGGCAACAGGCTGCCACATTCCAGGAACTGAAATACCTATTGCGAATAAAACACCATAAATTACAAGCACTGGAATCACTGAACCATATTTATCAAGGAAGCTCACTTGCTTTCACCTCCAAGTAAGCCAGTGGGCTTTATCAAGAGGATTACAAGCAAGAGGGAGAATGCAACAAATCTCGTGAGGCTGAAAGGTTCGACTCCAGGTATTGTTCCAAGCAGGGTGTATGAACCGTTTTCTATTAGCCCGAATATGAAACCAGCGTAGAAGGCTCCCCAAGGAGAGGCAAGTCCACCAAGAACCGCTATAACGAAAGCTTTGAGTGTGTATTCGTGCCCCATATATGGGTTTATCCCTACAGGAACGAAGAGGGTTACAAGAACTCCACTTGCAACGGTCAGTCCAATACCGATTGCAAAACTGAGAGCATAAATCCTGCCTACGTTGATTCCACAGGCAGCGGCTCCACCGCTGTCTTCAACAACCGCTCTAACCGCTGCCCCCAACTTCGTTTTCTGGAACCACATGTAAAGTAGATAAGCTATCACTATACTTGAGACAAAAGCGAGAATTTTTGAATAGGGTATCAGAGTAATACCCAGATCTATATTTCCAATATCCCAGCTATAGCCTCTATGATCCGGACCCCAAATAAACTTCGCTACTTCCTCTAGAAATATTCCTATCGCAAAGGTAGCAAGCAATGTTGATAGTTCAGGAGCATTGATCAATCTCCTTATCACCGCGAAAAAGATAACAAATCCCAAAGCAAGTCCCAAGACAAGAGCCACAGAGATCGAAGCTACCGGAGCGATTCCAAAGAGCGTAAACATCCAGAATGCTGTAAAAGCTCCAAGCATTATGAAGGGTCCATGCCCAACATTGACAATTCGCAATACCCCAAAGATGAGGCTCAAGCCCATCGTTGAGAGCCCATAAACTGAGCCGAGAATTGCCCCATAAACCAGGTTTCCCGCTAGCTGCTCGAAAAATGGCATCATTCCACCTTATTATTTCTTGTTATCCTGTAAAAAAATAAAAAAATTACTTTTTAGCAAGCTTTCCGGCCGCCTTCTCGTCCCAAGTCGGGATTGGATAGTAAGGTTCGGCATTCGCAGCAGAAGGTGGCCATATTATCTTCTTCTCCCCTCCCTGCCACTGGAATATGACCATCTTATGTCCAACCTGCTTTCCTGTCTCTGGATCGATCTTCCATTCTCCGAAGAACGTCATAAAGTGGAGGTTGTTCATTGTATTTCTTACCTTGTCAGTGTCCAAGCTGTTTGCTTCCTCTATTGCCTTGACATATGCAAGAATGGCCGCAGCTGCCTCAGCAGCATGATAACTTGGCATTGTATCTTTTCCGGCGAACTCATGGAAGAGGCTGAGGAATTCATCTTGGGTTGGGCCAAAGTAGTCTATTCCTGCTTTCTTCGCAGCTTCAGGGCTGTAAGTGACTCCTACCTCCCACTGTCCTGGAGCGCAGATGCCTTCCGCCTTCGTTCCAAGAGCCTCATAGAATTTGGGCAGTGCCGGTGCGACAAGAATTGATATCGCCTTTGCATCCAGCTTCAAATCAGCCATCTGGCTCGCAAGAAGTTGTCCATCAGCAAAATGGCCCCCGCCTAAGATTACATCTGGCTGAGCTGCTTTAACTTCAGAGAGAAGAGGTGTGAGATCAGTCGGGTTTGGTGGATAGGTTTTATCGATTACGATTTCAAATCCAAGCTCCTCAGCATGCTTTCTAGCTCCTGCAAAGACGGCTTTTGAGAATTCACTATCTTCATAAATCAGAGCCACTTTTTTAGCCTGAGGATCTATGCTTTTGATCATATCGAGGAACGGTACTTGATACTCACTTGCAACACTTAATGTCTGAACAACATAAGTATATCCCTGCTCAAATATCCTGTCACTTGCACCTCCATGGCTCATATAGAGAACACCATGTTTATCAGCGATTGGAGCGCCAGCCAACGTGAGACCTGAGCTGTAGGGGGCTAAGAGAAACATAGCTTTGTCAGAGGTTATTAATCTTTCAACAAGGCTCTGAACAGCCTCCTTCTTTGATTCATCATCGTAATACTTGAATTCAAGTTTAACCTTCTTTCCACCTACATTAACGCCCCCATGCACATCATTTACCCATTTAATAGCAGCCTGAATTCCCCAAAGAGCCATTTGGCCTTCTTTAGAGTACTTTCCTGTCAGGCTAAGTGTACCACCGATTAATATCTTGTCTGGAATCTTTTCCCCCGGAGTTGCTGTTGGGGTGGCAGCAGGAGTGGGTGTAGCCTTAGGCTTTTCCTGCTGGGCACATCCCAGGAAAGCCAGACCGACGATTAGGGCCACCAGCAATCCAAATTTTGCGATTCTCATCCTTAAACCTCCAAATTGGTCTATTTAATCATTAAAAATGTTCGCAGATAAAAAAACTTTCGGTTTTGGAGCTTCCATAATCTTTCATCAAATTAAGAAAGTATCCAATACTTTTATTAGCACAAATATATTTTAACAATAATTTTATCTTATTTCAG
>QMZD01000233.1 GCA_003662985.1 Archaeoglobales archaeon
AAATATGCTTCAGAGAGGAAATGAGGGGGGAAGAAATGTCCTGATGAGTGGTGGTAAGTTGGATTACAAGAACCAAAGTAAGGATGGCCAACTTGAAAATATTTACCACTCATATAAATTTTTAGAGCAGATCAACGAAAAACTTTGGAAAGACTTTTCCTTAAGTACGAACCACAAGTTCTCTACAGGCAGCAAAGTTACTAAAGTAAAATGTGGTGGCAGATCTAAAACAAAAACCCTTGTCACAGCAAATTTACCCATAGCCCCTTATGCGGGAACTGTTCAAAAAGTTGGGAGCTTTTATTTATGTAAACTTTGCTCAGCATTAGCATGGATAGGCTTGTGGCATTTTTCTGCAAGAGTTGTAGTAAGAGGCAAAAACGTGCAGAATACATACATACATTTAATAAAACCCGAATTACCAATTCAAAGTGAATTTGTACTAATGAGCGAGAATATTGGACAGATAAGCAATGTGCAAGACCCAATTATTAAAAAAGACATACCGCTTTTGTCAATGCCTTTTATACTTCTGGCATTCGGTGAAACTTCTGCTGCTATGCTAAAAGCTCAGTGGAAATCACTAATGTATGTAATCTCTTCCGAGAGAAGTGGTCCAAACTGGAAAGCAGCAATACGCTCCTATTGTACGTATCCAATCAATAATTTAATGTTGTTTTTTGAAAAAGCGAAGGTATATAGCCCAAATGTAGCAAGATTGACTTATACTCTTCTCCCTAAGAGAAGAGGTGAGAGTCTTGATGGTATCCAAGCGCTATCGATGTTCAGTGAAGCTATAATCTACAAAGACATAGATTTGCTATACAGAGCTATTAGATCCATGAATAATGTCCTACAATCTAAGCGGAATGTCTTAGATGATGGAATAGTAAAGGCAGCGTTTGAAGTATGCGGCTAATCCTCTTAACCCTCGGCTTTGACGAAAAGTTTGCTGTTAGAGGTATCTTGAGGTATGCTCCAAAACCTGATGACGTAATTGCTATAGTCACTGCTTCACCTCTCGTCGAGAAAGCAGAAAAAGCCCTGAAAACCTTGCTTGACATACTGAAAAGCTACGCAGGGATTGAAAACATCGAAATCGTTAAAGTCGATATATCAAATCCTGAATCTGCAAAACACAAAATTAAGGAGCTTATTTCAAAGCACGACTGTGAACTAATTGCAAATCTATCAGGCGGGATGCGGGCTTTAATCCTCATAACTTTGGCGGCAGTCTTAAGCAGCAACAGGAATGCCCTAATTGAACTTGAAACTGAGAATCTCGAAAGCATTGTAACCCTTACTCCAGAATTCTTTAAGCCAGAACCGATAGATGAGTCGGATAAGCGAATTCTAAGGAAAGTGGCAGAGATTGGTGAAGTCAAATTGGATGAATTTGCTGAAATTATCGGAAAATCGAGAACAACAACCTATAGAATCCTGAAAAAGCTTGTTAATGCTGGCTATCTCGAGGAAAGAAAAATAGGTAGGTGTGTAGTATATATACTATCCAGTAAGGGTAGGTTAGTTATTGGTGAGTATGGAAATGCAAGGTTCTCAAAATTGTCAAAGACCAAGTAATTGGAAGAGTTTGTAAAGGAAATTTTGAAAGTGAGATTACGACCTTCTCCCTCAAGCTAACAAAACTCAAGGCAACCCTGATCTTCCTATAAACTACTCTGCCAAAAGCACGCAGCCTTAAATCAGCAAATACAAGAACACAAGAGAAAAAGAGTTTACATTACCATTATAAAATACTTAAATATTAATTTACAATACCATTACAAATGGAAAACCAAAATCCCTGGTGGATGAAAGCCGGATGACGTGTATGAAGAATGGAAAGCATCGAAAATCAGATGGGTAGTGGGCATAATCGATAAAATTTCCATTTTCGATCCACTTTCTTGTGGATGCAGGTAGGTGGGCAAGACAACAGCCGTAAAGACATTTATCCACAGACTTCTTGAAAAGGGCTGGAATCCAAAATCGATGTTTTACTATTCATGCCATGAAACTGTAGATTACAGAGAGCTCAAAGAGTTACTCAATACATACTTTTCTGTCCTTGGTGAAATAACATTTGTTGGAGATTGTGGAGAACTATAAAATCTAGAATTGACAGAAGAGTGCTGAAAAACAATCGGCTTGGATGTTACTAATAACTTTGAATTAACAGTCCAAGTTTTGAAGTATGAGAAGAAAATTTTAAGTACTTACAATATTTACAATGTTGTAAAGATACCCTAAAAAAGGGTAATGAATGCAACAAAAAGAATACCCGTATCAGAATCGGTTTGGAAAGAGTTGTCAGAGCTTAAAAAACCTGGACAAACGTTTGACGAACTTCTTAGCGAAATTGTGGAGAGAGAGAAGAAGTACAGACTCATGCAGGATATGAAGAGAATTGAGGAGGAAGGGGAGTTCGAGGAGCTGGAACTTTGAAGTACAGAGTTCTAATAAGTAAAAAAGCTCTTAAATTTCTTAATTCTCTACTCGAAAAGAGTCAGCGAATTGTAAAGGAGAAACTCAAAGTCCTCTACAAAGACCCCTATCCAGGCAAGAATAAGGAGAAGTTAGATCTACAAGGTTATGTGCTTTACAGAATGCATGTAGCAAGAACTTTCACGGTATTTTACAGAATATGTGAAAATGAAGTGAGAATTCTGGACATCATGACAATTGAACAAGCACATAAAAAATATGGTAGGCTATAAAAGCTTGTAGAATTAGGAATGAACATAAATGAAATTCAGCTTAAAACTGACAAAACTCAGAGTAACCCTGAACTTTCCCCACTATAACTTACCTTACTGGCTCGGCAACAAGTTCAGGGGTGGATTTGGAAGTGTGTTGCTCAAAGCTGTGTGTGGTTATCTTAGACCTGAATGCAGAGACTGCTCCAGCAAAGATGATTGCCTTTATTATGCTTTATACGAAAGAAGCGAGCAGAAGAGGGGAAAATCGCAGCCCGTAAGAGCCATAAATTTCATCCCTCCATTTTTTGGGAGATCTGTTGCGGGAAGTGGAAGGATAAATTTAGAAATAAACGTATTCGGAGATTATGTCAGATACCTTCCACACATAATTTATGGCCTGAGATTTCTAGGCAAGATAGGGTTGAACAGACATTCCAAATATACACTGGAGAAGATCACCGACTACTTCACAGATGAGATCGTTTACGATGGAAGTTCAGTTTATCCAAACGTGAAGACAATAGACCTGTCAAAGCTAGATGGAGAGGAATTTGAGAGTGTTAGAGTGAAATTTATAACACCGATCGAACTGGAGAGAGTACCCCTCAGCCTGAGCTACCTTCTGCATATGATTAGAAGGAGGTTAATTCTCTTTGTAAATGAGTATGGCAAGGGAGAGGTTCAGAACTGCTCTTGTTCAGATGAGCTGATAGCCTCGGACTGGAGATCACATCGATTATTCCATACATCAAAAAGACTTGGAAAAAGGATGTTTCAGGCTTATACTGGATATTCGGACTATAGAATCGTTGAAGCTGATGAAAATGCCTTTAAGTTGCTGAAAATAGGGTCTTTAATAGGTGCAGGAGCAAAAGCAAGTTTTGGTATGGGCCTCTTTAAAATTGAACCGATAGAAATTTAATGCTACTTTGAGAGTTAAACTGCTCCCGATCTCAAAATTTCTTTGATCCTTGATCCTCATAAATTTCCTAATTTCCCAATTTCCTGATTTACTTTACCTGAATTGCATTTGCCCCATCTGCTGGCACATCACATGAGCCCAACCCATCTCTCTGAAGAACTGAATTATTGCAGCATGTTCTTGGCTGTTCGGTTGGATAAGGCTTGGCTGCCCGCATATAGAGCAGTAAACCCAGATGCCAAAT
>QMZD01000234.1 GCA_003662985.1 Archaeoglobales archaeon
AATCTTCTCGGCAATAAGCTCCTAAATTTTGTTTTCAGAGTAACCTACGGGGTTGAGCTTTACGACATCCTTTCCGGCTATAGGGCATTGGTAAAGGATCTTTATAAGAGCGTTGATTTGAGGAAAATGGGTTTTGAGGTCGAAACAGAGCTGACAGTTGAGACAATCGCAAAGGGCTTCAGGATTATGGAGGTGCCCATAAATTACAGAAAGAGAGGAGGCGTCACAAAGCTTAGTCCGATCAGGGATGGAGCGAGAATAGCTTCAACCATCTACAATTTACTTGCCAGATACAGTCCAGGAAGATATCTTTACTTTTTAGGGGCATTTCTCATTCTGTTGGGGTTTTTCACAGGAATATTTACGGTTTACGAATGGTTCAAACGCATAACTCACCAACTGCTTGCAATCCTTACCGCTTTACTCATCATCACGGGGATGCAGATCATCATTTTTGGGGTCATAAGCGATTTCGTTTTCAAGGGGAATTCGGAAATCAGAAGGGAGCTAATTTCCTTGAGATCTGAGATCAGGAAGATGAGGGAGCAAAGGTCTGGAAAAGTTAAAGAAGAAGTTAGAGAAAAATAAAAAAGTAAAAGCGAATATAGTGAATTAGCTAAGGCTCCCGTGGGGAATATTCGGGTTTTATTTACCCTTATTCCTATATCACTTTCACCTTACTCTAAACTTTATTGCCTTCATTATTTTACTTTCAGCAAGCTCTCAGACGATCGTGATGCTAAGATAGAAAAGATGTACAAGGAGAAGCAGGAGCGAATAGCGAAGCAGATCCCCCTCAAAGAGGCAAGAAAAAACAAGCTCGATATATCCCGCACCGGAGGACACTATTTCCTGATCATAGACAGCTACGAGATAGGTCTGCCTTTATCGGCCCTGAAGGAGATAATCGGTTTAGCTTTGATGATGATGCCCCCAGAACATGCCGAGCAAGTCTTCAAGGAGTGGTACGATGTCGTATGCTGACCTCCAGAGAATCTTAAGAGAGAGAAAGAGGCCAAATACACATCTGGAAGAGAATTGAATTTAAGAGGGTAATGAAATTAAAAAGGGCTAGGAGATTAATTTTGAAGTCAATTCAGTAATTTTTCTATCTAAAAGGTCTTTAAAGCTTATATCTCCTTTAACACATTTTTCTATATCACTACCATCTAATAAAATTAAAGCTACATTCTTAATCTTGGAGATATCTAAGGCACGAGCCTCGGCATCTTTCGTAAACCCAGCATAGCTGGTAAAAATTAGACACTCCACATCTAATGCGGAATTGAGTAGTTTTTCAGCTTTTCCGACGAACTCATTTATATCACTTATTTGGCTCTTACCTGTTTTCCATTTGTTCTCAGCAATGATTACTTTGGGTTTTAGTTGATTTTCTGTCTTTATAACGGAGATACAATCAAATTCACCTGATGAAGTTCTTTCTTTAACATGAACAATAGAACAATGTGGGAGAGTTTTCAGCAAATTACCGATTAAGTAGTCAAACTTTTTACCCCTCTCTTGTGGGTCTGTTAATTCGGATAACTCGTCGTAGTACTTTTTTAAAACATCTAAAGTCGAATTCTCTTTTATTTCATACTTTTCTACGAAAAAAGGTTGTCTTAGCTAATTCACTTAGCTTTTTTTTGTTTATCCTAAAAACAAGTTCCCATCCTTCTTTTCTTTTCAAATGGACGTCTTCAAAACATTCATCACAAGTTTCGATGGTTTCTGGTATCTCAGAAGGATCAGAGTAAATCCCTATGTTTGATCCACAATAAGGACAAACAACCCTAATCATAGGTTTTAAAGCACCATAGCGAGATAACTCTAAGAGGTAAGGTACTAAAGTATCCAGATCCAAACTCAACTCTTCTATCAGCAAATTGATTGAAATTACCTCGTATTTTTCGTAACTATTCAGCAAAAAACTCACCAAAGCTTGAGAAACTTCTTTGTTTTTCAAACATTCTTGTGAGGTCATTTATAACACCTATAACTAAATCGAATATTTCTTCACTTGCAAACATTAAAAAGCTTATCCTAGAGCTTCGATAGTTTATCTGGAATCTAACCTCTGTGTCATCTTTTTTGAAAACAACATAGTATCTCAAGATCTCTCCACCATCTTCGATTATTTGTGTGTAGCGGGGACTCTTTCTCAAATCCTCTCTCTTTTTACTTTCAGAGTCAAATTTTGATTTCATAGAAATTTCGCCTACAGTATCCTTGTTTGAATCTAATTTAATTCTCGCATTCCACACCTCTTTTACATACTCTTCGAATTTTTCTTTAAATCTCTGGTTATTCAAGTCAAGTCTATAGGCATTTTCCTCTTTTCCAACCTTATAGAAGAAATTTTTTAGAACGTTAAAAATTTCATTGGCTTTATAGTAATCTTTTCCCCGTATTTCAACAATATCTGTATTGTTTCTAAAAACCACAAAATAATATTCAGGAATTTCAATGGTTTCAGGAATCTCAGTAGCTTCTTCGCTTTCCCAAGTATTTACTGGAATTTCTGTTGTGGCCACAAGAATAAGTATTTTTTTGTTTGTGAAGGAATCTATGTTTATAGGTCGAATTCTTAATTTACTCTCTTGTGCTTCGAAATGATCTATTAAACTTTTAGAATCTATCTCCGTTTGTGATATATTCCTCATGTAAAATAGATTTGTGGTAATGCTCCCTGAATATCGATATTTTAGATATATTTTATCAAATTCCTCTTGATTAAGAAATTCTCCGAGGATTTCCTCAGGCTTTTTACCTGAATATATACTCTTATCGAAGCCGTGTTCTTTAATAAGGTCCTCTTTAACATAAGCAGGGAGAGTTTTGAGGAATCTTATCCTTCTCCTCAACTCGTTTTGTTCAATGCCGGGTGGTTCGTTATTTGCAAACCCCTCCATCGTGCACCACACCCGCTCAATTCTTTGCCACCATATGTCCTTCTTTATAAGAAATTACTTAATTAAATTAAATCAATTGATATATTACTTAAAGCTTACTGATAAGTAAATAGTGATGGTAAAAATTCTGATCGAGTATTCAAAATTTGAACTAAACATGCACAACCCCCAAAACCTAAACATATTCAAAATAACCAAAACCCAATTTCTTGCTGATCAGTAGTTAATATCGGGTTGCAGTTCCGTGGATAGTTAAGTATGCATAACCATCGTTTAGATATATTTTTATTTTAGTTTGGAATATTAGTTTGTCATCAGTAGGCTGCTCAATTTTATCGTAAATCACCTCATAGCTATTGTATGGGATGTCTGCGAATTTAAGAAATTCTTCGACTGTCTCAACATAGGTATTGTGGACATACCTCCCCTTCAAAACACCGTTTTTGTAATATGCAAGGACATTAACAATGTCATTCCTTTCATATTCATGTGGATTCTTTCTCAGAACTCTTCTTATCAAAATCAGATACTGATGTAAGGTGCGATTCTCGAATCAGACCTCCTATAAGAACCTCAAAAATTTCCCAATATGCCATCGTCACCAAACTCTTTTTTAATCCTTCTGATCAACCTATCAAGAGAGTTGGGCATGGCAAAACCCTCCTTTGACATGAAAAACTTTAAACTTTGGAATGTCCTGAAACTGTAAGGTAGGAGAATTTAGTTCAGACAGCTCCCGTGGGGTAGTGGGACATCCTTGAGGTCTCCGGAACCTCAGACCCGGGTTCAATTCCCGGCGGGAGCGTTTTGATTTGGGTTAAGTGGTTAAGTATTCCAATATTATTTTGCACCAAGAATCCTCCTCCCTATCAACCATTTCTCGATCTCTTTCGTCCCTTCATAGATCTCAATCGCCTTAACATCTCTATAAAACCTTGAAATCGGATGATCG
>QMZD01000235.1 GCA_003662985.1 Archaeoglobales archaeon
ATCTCTGCTATTATTCTGGTTGGTGTTCCCTTCTCTTTTTCCCTGATTATCCATTTTATCGTCTTCTCGTCAAGTTTCACACAGGGGTTTGTTGAAGTGGGAAATAATTTCGGGAAAAGACAAAGCTAAAAGTTAATAGAAAGTCATTTATAGTTTTGAAATCTACCGGAATGGTTTAAAATGAGAAAATTGGGATTATTGATTTTGTTAACATCGGTTATCCTCATCACAGGATGCATATCTTCTGAGGATCAGAAAGCGGATGAGTTTCAGGAGCAGAAAAAAGGTGAGAGTTCCGAACTAGATGTTGACAAATTGATTGCTCAAATGGATTCAGATACGGTGGAATTTGATTTTGAGGAAATAAAAACGTTTGATTTAGACAATGATGGTTCTGATGATAGATACGTATTCACATTCAAAACAGATGAAGTTACCAAGGGCCTATTCCTTGAGAAAAAGATCGAGTATGAAAAACAGAATGACGGGCTATTCCAAGGCGAAATCGTACTTCGATTCGACAATACTGGCTATGATGGAGGGTACCTCTATATCGAAAACATTCCCAAGGAATTTGCGAGTAATGTTGATGATCTCGAGTTTTCAGTTACTCCCACAGAGATACTAGAAGCAGACCCCAAAGTTTCATGGAAAATCAATGCGAAGAACTCTGAAATACACATAAAATCTGCAGAGAAGAGAGCTCAAACTGAAGTGCGAAAAACTCTTGAAGAGATTGTTATCGAAGAGGCAATGAAAGAGTGCGAAAAACTGGAGGGAAGAGAAGGTGTGCTATGTCTTCTCGAGATCGTGCGTCAATACAGGCACAATGAAATGATGAGGGAGGAGATTTACAATACAAGCGGAAACTCGTTGTTACTCAACTCAGTCCTCAGGGCGGTACTGGAACAAGACCTAATGTACTGCAGCATAAAACTGCCAGAAGCTGAACTCTCCCTTTGCAGAGAACTCGTGCTCATAACGCTCATTAAAGACTGTAAAGAGAAGTCCAGGCACCTAACCGATGATGAGAGAGACCTGTGTATCTCCCTAGTAGCAATAGATAAAAAGAATGTGTCTCTTTGTGAAAAGGTAAAAGACATTTCTACTAAAAATGCATGTCTTGGCGCTATTGCAGACGTTACAAATAACGTAGAAATTTGCGAAAAAATAGAGGTAACTTATGAAACTTATACAAGCACCACAGGTGAGAGAGTTAGGCCTGAAGATGGATACGTTTACACTTATGCCAGAGATGCATGCTTTTACAACTATGCACTAAGAAACGATGATATTACTGCGTGTGAGAAAATAATTGGCGATGTTAAAGATGTGTGTTTTCTAATTTTTGCAGTAACCAAGGATGATGCATCTATTTGTGAAAAGATTGATGACGAAACGAGTAAGTTGATGTGTTTTGCAGGGGTAGAGCATGATAAAAAATACTGTGAAGAAATCGACGAATACGTGTACAAAATCATATGTTTGGCAACGGTCACGCAGGATAAAGATTACTGCAAAGAATTAATTGGAGAGGCCAGATGGAGCTGCTGTGATAAGTTAACAGACGAGAAGTCAAAGGAAGAATGTTTAGAATTAAGAGATGAAGAAGAAAGTGTGCAAGAAGTTGAAGAGGAATCAGAACAGGAATTAATAGCCGAGGGCGAATTAGTCGATTGTGAGGCGCTTTATGATGAATGTTTGAAAGGATGTAAAGCTATTGCTAAAGAAGCTAAAAAGCTGGGATGGAAAGCTGCAATTGTTTTTGATTGTCGAGAGGGATTATGCAGTAATGCTCGTGACTCTAAATACTGTGAAATAGCCGGGTATGCGGAGTGTGTTGAACCACTGATCAAAAAGTACCACTCTTGTTTGAGGGATTGCATTGCGGAATACAATAAAACAGATTCAGTTGAGGAAAAGCAAGAACTACGTAATTGGTGTAATTCAGAATGCTACTGCGATTACTATGCGGAAATCTATGGGGTTTGTAAACTTGAAGCTTGTTCGAAGTACTGCAAACAGAAGGGGTATACTGAATTTAATTGGAAAAAGGGCGACGAAGTGTGTCGGGGAAAAGAGCGTAAAGTATATTGGAGTAAATGTGAATGCTCCAAATGAGAGATTGAAAAAGAGTGCAACTTCAACCTGTTGCGCTCTTTCATAAGCACCAGCTATCACAGTGCGGAATACCCAAAATTGACAGGTGTATCAGATAATCTGATTAAAGAATCTGATGAAAAATATTTGGCCAGAGATTGATGTGCGAGATTTACAAACTTACCTATCCTCAATAAACGATAAACTAAAATCATGAAAACGAGTTTCAATTATGGGAAAGATAATCCTTCACGTTGACATGGATCACTTCTTCACCGCGATTGAGGAAAGGGAGAATCCCGAATTGAGGGGAAAACCTGTTGTCGTGGGAGCGGACCCGAAGAAGGGCAGAGGGGTTGTGAGTACATGCAATTATGAGGCAAGAAAGTTTGGAATAAAGTCAGGAATGCCAATCTCGAGGGCTTACAAGCTTTGCCCCGATGCTGTATTTCTGCCAGTCAATTACGAGCTTTACAAAAAGGTTTCCAAGAATATAATGGAAATTCTTAGAAAGTATGCTGACAAACTGGAGCGATGGGGGCTGGATGAAGCTTTCCTAGACGTCTCATCGAGAGTGAAAGATTATGAAGAAGCTAAATCACTTGCAAAGGAAATAAAGAGGGAGATTTTTAAGAGGGAGAAGCTTACCTGCTCCATCGGTATTGGCCCTAACAAGCTTGTTGCCAAAATAGCAAGCGATTTTAACAAGCCTGATGGGTTGACTGTAGTTAGAGAGAATGAGGCCAGAGATTTTCTTGCTCCTCTTTCTGTAAGGAAATTAATAGGAGTCGGCAGAAAGACCGAAAAAAAGCTGAGAGAAATGGGGATAAAAACCGTAGGCGATCTCGCATCCTACGACCCTTCAAAGCTTGCAGATGTTTTTGGAGTTATGGGAAGTAAGCTTTACCTGATGGCCCAGGGGATAGATGGGAGCGAGGTAAGGGAAAGAGAAGACAGGAAGTCGATGGGAAGGGAGCTTACGTTCGACGAGGATACAGATGATCTCGATTTCGTTGTAGGAGTCTTAGATATGCTCTCTGAATGTGTTCATAAGGATATCCTGAAAAGGGATTTCAGCTTCAAAACGGTCACCCTCAAAATCAGGTATGAGAATTTTGAGACTCATGTGTACTCTAAAACTCTACCTTTCAGAACGAGACAGCTTGAGCATTTAAAAAAGATCGCGAGGGAACTGCTCGTAAACAACCTCAAAGGTCTGAAAATCAGGCTGATCGGTGTGAGGGTTTCAAATCTTATTCCGATGAAGGGGCAGAAGAAACTGGAAGTGGATATTTGAAATTGGATTTGATTTCGGTACTCGTTAGATACCGAGAAACTGAGAATTTTTTTGAGAAAATTTTTGGGAAAACCATCTAGGAGTTTTTATCACCTATGCAATAGATGGTTGAGTGTTGGTTGATTGAGATGACATTTAGGAAATCCTTTTATATTTTCGTGTATAACATATTGAACATGAAAACCATAACTGTGTCTGATGAAGTTTATGAAAAACTTGTAAGGATCAAAGGGAAAAAGAGCTTCAGCGCTATTATAGATGATCTAATCAGTAAAAATGTTGATAAGAGGGTTGAAATGCTTATAAACTCCGCTGAAAAGACAGGATACGAAGAAGAACTTGAAAAGATCTCGAAAGAGATAAGGAAGAGCTTCAAGGTGAGAATTTGAAGCTCATACTCGACACATCATTTCTTATTGAGCTTAAAAAAGGTAATGAGAAGGCGATAAAGGCATTAGAAGAGA
>QMZD01000236.1 GCA_003662985.1 Archaeoglobales archaeon
ACAATCCCAAACTACTCATGAGAGGAAGGTTAATTTCGAGTTTCCTGCCGGATTTAATGGATTGGTCTCTAAGATCCCGGCCGGGGCAGATCAGGTCGTTTATGTAAACTTTGCCAATTCCAACCCAGAATTATCCGTTATTCTAAAAAAAGTTGTAACAAACAACATGGAATCTGCTTTTTTCTCCAATCTCCGCCTCAGCCAAGGAATCAACAGAATTCTTGTCTCGAGTTATCCCGGGATGTTTCCCGAGATACTATATTTGATCGATGTGAACAAAACTAAAGTGTTCTTCACCCACGAATCCGAAGATACCTATAGGGGTTTCAAGATAAAATCAAACAAAGGAATCTCACTTGTAGATCAAACCACTCCCTTCCTTTTTGGAACAACAAGGATGGTGGCTAAAACTCTTGATACAATTTCAGGAGAGGGAGATACTCTTGATTCCGAAATCGGGAACTTCACGAACAGAATGCCCAACGGAGATTACAATTTAATAATAATGCTTCGGGGAGATGCCATCAGACAGATTGTAAGCGGCAAGTCATCCGACTTTTTTGATTTCTACCTCGCAGCTTACAGAATTAATGAAACTCCCAACGGTACTTTCTATGAGAAAGTAGTACTCATGAACTTCACGAAAAATGGCTGGTTCGTGAAGTCCAACAAGACCACCTACTACAGCTATACGAACTTTAAAGACGGTCTCAGCATGGCTATCATGGGGGATACGAATCTTACAAAGCTGATGCAGCTTGAACCCGAGATGAGGATGATTGAGATAAAACCTGTTGAGGAAAATAGCACCGGGAATAGCAGTAGCAGTAGCGGTAACAGTAGTAATAATATCACTAAGTAGATGTTACTGATTTCAGGAATACCTCAGACCGATTCCAATTGAGGTCTCCACCTAAATCTCCCAATTTTTTTGGCGGATAAAAAATAGATACATATTTTTTACTTTTTTATTTAATCAGTTCTAAATAAAGTTTCAGGGCAATACCATTGCTATCCTTCGAAATTTCACTGCCACCATTGTCCCTTATCTTTCTTCTTCCATCTTTTTTAAAAACGGCTTCAAGGATTGAATGAAAGGAGTTACGGCAGAAGCCAGAAGCTCCGGGTTGGCGAGAAGTGCCCCAACAAATGATGAAATCAGGTATCCAAGAGCTTTTTCAAGCTCCTTCTTTTCTGTAGATTCAATCACCTCCTGCATGAAATTTGGAATAGCCTTTGGCTCATTTTCAGCGATGGAATTTATGAATCTCGCACCGGAGGTTATCAGCTTTCCAATCTCACTCACGTTGATTTCGGAAAGCATGGATGCCGCCATCTGTGCAACAACTTCTGCCGGCATTTCATCGAATTTCGAAATACTAGCGTTCAGAATTCTCAGCGATGTATTAACGATGGCAGGAATTGTGGAAATGAAAGTAATCGCCACTATTGGATCCTCCCATGCAACCTTAACCGAGGCCTCACTGATCGCTCCAGCATCTTCAAGCAGAGCTATGAAGGTTTTCTTAAGCTCATCAACGTCCGCATTCTCCAGCATCTTGTTCAGGAAATTCTCAGCGAACTCTCTAAATCTCTTGTCAGTACAACCCTCATGCAGTACGTTCACAGATCTGGCAATATTTTCAAGCATCTTGCCAAGTTCTGCAGCGTTTATACTCTCTAGGATGTTGAAAGTAACGCTGACAAGCGTTTCAGCGGGCATCTCCATCTGTTCCATCAAATCGTTTGCGACAGCAAGATACGCATTGACAACAGGCGGGATTGCAGAGAGGATGTTCGCAATTTTTACTGGATCTCCTGCGATTTTCCGGTTCACCATCCCGAGAGCTTCTTTCATGCAGTATGCTGATTGCTCAACGAACCCTCGCAACTTACCGAAATCGAGGGCATCTACAAACTCCTCAAACTTTTTTGCGGTTATCTCAGCTGGAAGGTCTGGACGCTCTTTCATCAACCTTTCAAATCCATCAAAAGTCTCATTCAGCGTTTCTGCTGCATACTTTGCATCGAAATCATTCAAAACGCTTTTCAGGAGGCTCACGTATGCATCCGTTGTAAAGATGCCCGTGTAGCGATTAACACCCCGCAAGATTCCCAGAGATGCGTTTGCTGTAGCAGGCATCAAGCTGAAAAGGGTTGCAGTAAACTCCTGATCTTTCAACAGCAGCTTTTCGGTTTCCTTTGCACATTTTTCAGGATCAAAAAACTCGTTCACAGCCTGTCTGATCACGGATTTGTAGAAGGGAGAGCCGGCAAGAACGTTAAGCAGGCCAAAACTCAGATCACCCATAAAACCACCTCAGATATATCAAACTCTTATCAAGCTCATAGCATTTCACAATCATAAAAATGCCTTGCAACATCCATCTGGCAGAGCTGTCTGCCACCCATCCACAGCTGAATTATCTTCACGTCTCTCCAGTGCTTCTCGATGTCGTATTCTCTATCGATTCCGTAGTGAGAAAGCAGGTTCATCGCTTTGCTTGCAGCTTCGCAGCATGCATCAACCACGCGAAGCTTCAATGTTCTACCTCTCGCAACGATTTTTGGAGAATATATCTCACCATAGAAATCCGGTCTGTCAAGCATTCTGGCGTAGGTATAAACTGCAGCTCTGCTTGCTTGCGTAAAATCTCTCGGCAATCTCAAGGGCTGCATGCTGCTTACCCCTTATGAATCTTCTTTCAGACCAGTCCTTCACGATTCTATACGAATCCAAAGCAAATCCAACACACAGTGATGAAAGACAGAGATTCAGGTATGTTTTCAGCCTCATCCACGCATCTCCACTCTCTCTCCCCACCTCGCTGCCATCAACAAATGCAGCAGATATGCCGTTGTAATTGCAAAAAACTGCAAAAACATCGGCATCAACACCGGAGCTCAGAGGTCTAGCATAACCTTCCAGCTTTATTCTGCCTTCCCTCTCAATGGCTTTAACGAGTCTCATGCCCATGAAATCGCTGCCACCAAATTGTGGTAGCACGATAGATACAATAGAAAAATCTCTGCAAAGCTTTTCGGCAACGAAGTCAAAAGCTTCATTTCCAAGTGCAGAGATTGCCGCAGCGAGGGTAGAAGCCAAAACAAACCCTATCCCTGCATCTGCTTTTCCGATTTCCTTGAAGGTATGGAGCAGAACTGCCGGAAGCTCCTCATAGCCAACGTTTGCACCACCAAGAGATTCTGGAACAACAAGTTTCTGCATTCCAACGTCAACAAATAGCTTTTTCATAGCGTTCTCTACAATCTCACGGTTATCATTTATCTCGTGCCTGTATGGATACACCTCCCTCTCAGCCCACTCCTTTATGCTGGCTGAGAGCATCTCTGCATCCTCATTTTTCAGCTCGTTGATACAGTCAAAATCTATCATCAGAAATCTGTGTGTTCACCAAAATAAAATTGTTATGAGACTAAAAACGATAAACGAGGAAAAATGGTGACAACTTCAGATTGCCTTTAGATACCTTACAGGATCAATTATATTTTTATTCTGAATCCCCCGATTTTTTGGTAATGATTTCCTACAGTGACAATAAAGATGTAACGGTAATCGTAAAAGGTCCTTCTCACGTTAAAGTGAAGGGAAGGGCCAGTGTTTTCGGATGTGAGGTAAATGAATTGCATATTCCTGAAAATAAGACCCTTCCAATTTACTTTGAGGAAGACGCAACCCTTTTTCTCAGTGAAGGATCTTTTTTTATCCCAGTAAAAGGAAACACCATCCCAAGCTCCTGGAAAAAGGTTCTGGATTATGAGTTCAAAAGCTTCTTCATCTACGGCTCTTCAGACTCCGGAAAAAGCAGTCTTGCAACATATCTCAGCAACATGATCG